>NZ_JAQGJT010000185.1 GCF_028290495.1 Tardiphaga sp. | reverse complement strand
GGGAGCATGAGCACTGTCCCGTGTGAAAGGTATTACGCCGCGCCGTCGCGCATCGGCGGCTGGAACGACAGGCCGAGGTCCCACGGAAAGAAGATCCAGGTGTCCTGCGACACTTCGGTGATGAACGTATCGACCAGCGGCCGGCCCATCGGCTTGGCGTAGACCGTGGCGAAGTGCGCGTCCGGCAGCATGTCGCGCACCATGCGCGCGGTCTTGCCGGTATCGACGAGATCGTCGACGATCAGGAGCCCCTTGCCGGTGCCGCCGCCGAGCCGGGCGGCATCCTCGGAGACGCCCTTCAACACCTGCAACTCGCCCCGCTTGTTGTGGTCGTAGCTGGCGATGCAGACGGTATCGATGACGCGAACGCCGAGTTCACGCGCCACGATCGCCGCCGGCACCAGCCCGCCCCGGGTGATGGCGATGATCGCATGAAACGGGCCGGCGTTGCTCAGGCGCCAGGTCAGCGCGCGGCAGTCGCGGTGGAACTGGTCCCACGACACCGGAAATGCCTTGCCGGCGCGCTCCTGTGCGCTCATCTCCGGATGTTCTGCCATGTCGATCTCCTGGTTGGTCGGGCGGCGCGTGCCGTATCTACTTCGGCGCGTGCAGCACGGCCAGCATCTCTTTCACCGCCGCCATGGCCGCGTTGAGCTTGTCCTGGTCGCGCGAGCGCACCACCAGATTGACGTTCGGCTTCTGCGCGTCGTCGAGGAACGGGTAGCTGCCGATGATGGCGTCGGGATGCGCCTCGGCGATCGCCCGCAGGGGTCCCCCGATGTCGCCCTCGCGGGCGTCGGCGCGGACCGTCTCGGACAGCATTCGCACGCCGGACCGAAGCTTCGGCGACACGATGTCCATCATCGCCTGCATGATCGAGGGCACGCCAGCCATCACGATGACATTGCCGAGCTTGAAGCCCGGCGCCAGGATGGTGGCGCTCTGGATCAGGTCGGCGCCGTCCGGGATCCGCGCCATGCGCAGCCGGGCTTCGTTGAGGTCGGCCCCGAACCGCTCCTTGAACCGGGCGACGACGTCGGGATGGTGATCGATGGCCACGCCAAAGGCCTTGGCCACCGCGTCGGCGGTGATGTCGTCATGGGTCGGGCCGATGCCGCCGGTGGTAAAGACGTAGTCGTAACGGCCGCGCAGCGCGTCGAGTGCGGCAATGATCTCCGGCTCGTCGTCGGAGACCACGCGGACCTCCTTGAGGTCGATACCGATATTGGTGAGGTATTCGGCGATGAAGCCGATGTTCTTGTCCTTGGTCCGGCCGGACAAAATTTCGTCGCCGATCACCAGGATGCCCGCGGTCACGATTTCGCTCATCTGTCGTTCCTCACCATTCCCCGCGACCATGCGCAGGCAAGACCTTGATGTCACGGGGTTTTGCTGCCGAAACGGGCAGCGTCCCGCCGATTTTTCAGGCAGCTTTGCGATGCGCTGCTACGAATTGCTCGCCTCGAATGCATATCGCGCTGGCCCGGCCCTTGCTACCATCCTGTGACATCATGCACTCTCCGGCATGAACTCGAAAAGCAGTCAGGATTCATGGCAGTTGCGTTCGACGAAATGAACGGGCCGATGGGCGAGCTTCGCCCGGCCTATGAAGAACTCTCGCGCTGGCTCAAGGAGACGCCGCCGGATGCCCTGGAGCATCGCCGGCAGGAGGCGGAGTTGCTGTTCCGCCGGATCGGCATCACCTTTGCCGTCTACGGCGATTCCGAATCCACCGAGCGGCTGATCCCGTTCGACGTGATCCCGCGGATCATTTCCGGCAAGGAATGGACGCTGCTGGAAAAGGGCCTGAAGCAGCGCACCCGCGCCATCAACATGTTTCTGCGCGACATCTACCACGGGCGGGACATCCTGCGCGCCGGGCTGATTCCGGACGACCTGATCTTCCAGAACCCGGTTTTCCGGCCGGAGATGAACGGCCAGGACGTGCCGCATGACGTCTATGTGCACATCGCCGGCATCGACATCGTGCGCACCAATCCGGACGAATTCTTCGTGCTGGAGGACAATGCCCGAACCCCGTCGGGCGTGTCCTACATGCTGGAAAACCGCGAAATCATGATGCGGCTGTTTCCGGACCTGTTCGCCCGACACCGCGTTGCCCCGGTCGAAAAGTACCCGGACGAGCTGTTGTCCTGCCTGCGCTCGGTCGCGCCGCTCAGCGCCACATCGGAGCCGACCGTCGCGCTGATGACGCCCGGCGTCTACAATTCCGCCTATTACGAGCACTCGTTCCTGGCCGACAAGCTTGGCATCGAACTGGTCGAGGGCCGCGACCTCATCGTCAAGAACGACGAAGTGTTCATGCGCACCACCGAGGGTCTCAAGCGCGTCGACGTGATCTACCGCCGCGTTGACGACGACTTCCTCGATCCATTGTCGTTCCGCCCGGACTCCGCGCTCGGCGTGCCCGGCCTGATGTCCGCCTACATGGCCGGCAACGTCACGCTGGCCAATGCCGTGGGCACCGGGATCGCCGACGACAAGGCGATCTACAGCTACATGCCGGAGATCGTGAAATTCTATCTCGGCGAGGAACCGATCCTGAAGAACGTGCCCACCTGGCGCTGCCGCGAGCCGAAGGACCTGGCCTACGTGCTGGACAACCTCGCCGACCTGGTTGTCAAGGAAGTGCACGGCTCCGGCGGCTACGGCATGCTGATCGGCCCGGCTTCGAGCAAGGCGACCATCGAGGCGTTCCGCGACAAGCTGAAGCGCGAGCCGGAAGGCTTCATCGCGCAGCCGACGCTGGCGCTGTCGACCTGCCCGACCTGTACTGAGTCCGGCCTTGCGCCACGCCACGTTGACCTCAGGCCTTTCGTGCTGACCGGCCGCGAGAACGTCACCATCGTGCCGGGCGGGCTGACCCGCGTGGCGCTGAAGGAAGGCTCGCTGGTGGTCAATTCCAGCCAGGGCGGTGGCACCAAGGATACGTGGATTCTCGACGAATAAATTTGACTGATGACGAGCGACTTCGACACCAAACGCGCAACCTGATTTCAAACGAGTAACATCCCCGCATGCTGTCGCGCACCGCCGAGAATCTGTACTGGCTAGCCCGCTACGTCGAACGCGCCGAATATCTGGCACGGACGATCGAGGCGACGTTGCGCGTCACCGCGCTGCCGACCACCTATACCGGCCAAACCAACGAATGGGACTCGGCGCTGCTTACCGCCGGCGTCTCTTCTGCATTCTACGAGATCTACGAAGAAGCCGACGAGACGAACGTCGTCGAATATCTCTCCTTCTCCACCGCCAACCCATCCTCGATCCGCAACTGCATCGAGAACGCACGTCTGAATTCGCGCTCGGTGCGCACTGCGCTGACCAGCGAGATGTGGGACACCATCAACGGCGCCTGGATCGAATTGCAGGAAGTCTGGAGCGGCGGCGCCAAGACGCGCGAGCAACTGGCGCGCTTCCTGCGCTTCGTGCAGGAAACTTCGCTGCGCTTCGACGGCTCGGCCTACCGCACGATGCTGCGCAACGACGCCTACTGGTTCTCGCGCCTCGGCCTGCATCTGGAACGCGCCGACAACACCGCGCGCATTCTCGACGTCAAATATCATCTGCTTCTACCCGAGGAAGAGCACGTCGGCGGCCCCCTGGATTATTACCAGTGGACCTCGATCCTGCGCTCGGTGTCGGCGCTGACAGCCTATCACTGGGTGTATCGCGAGACGCTGAAGCCCTGGCTGATCGCCGATCTTCTGATCCTCAATGACACGCTGCCGCGGTCGCTCGCCTCTTGCTACGGCAACCTGGTACGCAACCTCGACCAGATCGGCGTATCCTACGGCCGCCAGGGCGCCGCCCAGCGCCACGCCCGCGGCGTCCGCAACCGCCTCGAACACAGCAATATGGACGACATCTTCCAACACGGCCTGCATGAATTCATCCAGGAGTTCATCGCGGACAACAGCCGGCTCGGCGAAATCATCGCCAAACAATACCTGATATGATTAAGCTGTCATTCCGGAGCGCGGGCGGCGCCAGCCGAACGCGAGCCTCAGCCACTCCAATTGGAGTGGCGGGGAATCTGGTCAAATTGAATCGATGGAGATTCCGGGGGCGCTCGCGCTTCGCGCTGCCGCCCCGGAATGACGAGTAACTGTCATGCGCCTGCGTATCGCCCATACGACGACCTATCGCTACGAGCCGCCGGCGTCCGGCGTGATCCAGATCCTGCGCATGACGCCCGGCAGCCATGACGGCCAGTATGTCGCGGAGTGGCAGATCGACGTCTCCACCGATTCCCGGCTCGATCTGCACGAGGATGCGTTCGGCAATGTCACCCATGTGCTGACCCACGGCCCGATTGCCGACCTCACCATCCACGTCGAGGGACTGGTCGAGACCCAGGATACCGGCGGCGTGCTGAAAGGCACCGACGAGCGCTTTCCGCCGAGCTTCTTCCTGCGCCAGACCGACCTG
The DNA here is from genome assembly GCF_028290495.1 of Tardiphaga sp. Taxonomy (GTDB): domain Bacteria; phylum Pseudomonadota; class Alphaproteobacteria; order Rhizobiales; family Xanthobacteraceae; genus Tardiphaga. Next base: position 5,213 of record NZ_JAQGJT010000185.1, on the reverse strand, counting down.
ACCAAGGCCAACCCGGCGATGGTCACCTTCGCCCGCGAACTCGATCCGCAGCCCGAGACCGACGTGCTGGGCTACCTGCATGCGTTGATGATGGCGATCAACGAACACATGACGTTCGACGAAGACCCGACCAACACCGGCACCTCGGCGATCGAGGCCTTTACCGGAAAACGCGGCGTCTGCCAGGACTACGCGCACATCTTCATCGCCTGCGCGCGCTCCGGCGGTGTGCCCAGCCGCTTCGTCTCCGGGCACTTCCTGCGCGCCGACGGCCTTTCCGAACAGCAGGCCGGCCACGCCTGGGCGGAGGCCTACGTCCCCGATCTCGGCTGGGTCGGCTTCGATCCCGCGAATGCGATCTGCACCACAGATGCCCACGCCCGCGTCGCCATCGGCCTCGACTACCTCGGCGCCGCCCCGGTCCGCGGCACCCGCTACGGCGGCGGCATGGAAACCCTGACCGTTTCGGTCAAGGTCGATCAGGCCGGCGGCCGGCCCGGCCCGGCCCAAGGCCAGAGTCAAAGCCAGTCCTGAGGCGGCGTGTTGCCGCCACCCGGTGCAGCGCGTAAGACGCTTCCCTAATCAAGGGACCACCCATGACCTATTGCTGCGGAATTCTGGTGCGGGACGGCCTGGTGATGATCGCGGACACGCGCACCAATGCCGGCCTCGACAATGTCTCGACCTTCCGCAAGCTGCACATTTTCGACCAGCCCGGCGACCGTGTCATGGCGGTGGCCTCCGCCGGCAATCTGGCGATCAGCCAGTCGGTGCTCTCGACGCTGAGCGAAGGATTCGAGAATCCCAAATCGGGCGAGCGCGAGACGTTGCTCAACGCGCCGACCATGTTCCAGGCGGCGCAGCGGATCGGCCGTGCCATCCGCCACGTCATCGCCACCGAGGGCGAGGCGCTGGAATCCGAAGACATCAAGTTCAACGTCTCGTTCCTGTTCGGCGGCCAGATCAAGGGCGGCAAGATGCGGATGTTCATGATCTATCCGGCCGGCAACTTCATCGAATGCACCACCGACACGCCCTATCTGCAGATCGGCGAGCACAAATACGGCAAGCCGGTGCTCGACCGCGCCGTGCACTACGAAGTCGAACTGTATGAGGCGCTGAAGACCAGTCTGATTTCGATGGATTCGACGATGCGTTCCAACATCGGCGTCGGCCTGCCGATCGACGTGCTGGTCGTGCGCACCGACACCTGCGAAGCCGACCTCAACCACCGCATCGAGGCCGGCGAACCCTACTTCCACGATTTGCGCTCGCGCTGGTCGGCGGCCTTGCGCCAGGCCCATCAGAACATCCCGCGACCGCCGTACAAGAAAGAAAGCTGAGCGCGGCGATGCCGGCGCCGTTGCACTGGCGCGCCATGACCGCCGCGGACCTGCCCGCGGTCCAGGCGGTCGCCGATATCGTTCACCCCGATTTTCCCGAAGATGCGGCGGTGTTTGCGGATCGCCTCGCGCTTCATCCCGACGGCTGCTTCACGCTGCAGGGCGACGACGCCACCATTGGCTATGTTCTCAGCCATCCCTGGCATTTCAAGCAGCCGCCGAAGCTCAATGCGATCCTCAGCCGACCGGCGATGCCCGCCTCGACCTATTACATCCATGATCTCGCATTATTGCCCGCCGCGCGGAAAACCGGCGCCGCCGCGGCCATCGTAAAGACGCTGGCGGCGCATGCGCGCGCGTTGCGACTGCCGAACATGACGCTTGTTGCCGTCAACAATTCAGTTCATTTTTGGCAGCGTCAGGGCTTCGACATCGTCGTAGACCCCGAACTCGAGCGGCAATTGCGCAGCTATGACGAGCACGCCTGCTTCATGCGCCACAGACTGACCTAGAAAAACGACAGGGAAGAAACAGATGACCAAGATCGCACTCGTCACCGGCGCCGGCACCGGCGTCGGCCGCGCCGCCGCGCTCGCGCTGATGAAGACGGGTTTCACCGTCGTGCTCGCCGGCCGCCGCATCGGTCTGCTGCAGGAGACGCAGAAGCTCGGCGAGGCCGAGGGCGGCGCCAGCCTGCCGGTGTCCGCCGACATGGCCGATCCCGGCTCGATCGCCGCATTGTTCGCCAAGACGATGGACACCTATGGCCGGCTCGACGTGTTGTTCAACAATGCCGGCATGGGCGCGCCACCGGTGCCGTTCGAGGATCTCGGCCTCGAACAGTGGCAGGCGGTGGTGAACACCAACCTCACCGCGCCGTTCCTGTGCACCCAGCACGCCTTCCGCATCATGAAAGACCAGACGCCGCGCGGCGGCCGCATCATCAACAACGGCTCGATCTCGGCGCACGCGCCGCGGCCGTTCTCCGCCGCCTACACCTCGACCAAGCACGCCATCACCGGCCTCACCAAGGCCAGCAACCTCGACGGCCGCGCCTATGACATCGCGGTCGGCCAGGTCGATATCGGCAACGCCGCAACACCGATGACCGACCGCATGGTCAACGGCCCCGGCGTGATGCAGCCCGACGGCACGATGAGCCAGGAGCCGCGCATGGACGCCAAGGCGGTCGGCGACGCCGTGGCGTACATGGCCGGCCTGCCGCTCGACGCCAACGTGCTGTTCATGACGGTGATGGCGACGAAGATGCCGTTTGTCGGACGGGGATAAGCAACGGACATCTGTTCCCCGGACGCGACGCGACCAAAGTGTTGCTTCGCGTCCGGGGCCGTCCCAGATGCCAGCGTTCGCGACGATCGCGGTTCTGCAGAGTGGCACTACGCGCCGCACCGCGTCCGGGACAACAGAGTTTGTTAAGGGCGGCACCGACATTGCATGAACGCTGTCGCCCCGGCATCATCGCCGCGGCCGCGGAGGATTCATGCTGCAATTGCAATCGGCGTTTGGCGTGCTGGCGCTGCTCGCACTCGCCTGGGCGCTCGGCGAGAACCGCCGCCGTGTATCATGGCGACAAGCTGCCATTGGCCTCATCGTTACCTTTGCCACTGCGATTGCGCTGCTGAAAATCCCCGCCGTGGCGCGTGGCTTCAGCGTCATCAATGACGTCGTCAATGTGATCTCGGCGGCGTCGCGCGCCGGCACCTCGTTCGTGTTCGGCTATCTCGGCGGCGGCGCGCTGCCGTTCGACCTGAAGGCGCCCGGCGCGGATTTTGTGCTCGCCTTCCAGGCGCTGCCGATCGTGCTGGTGATGAGCGTGCTGACCATGCTGCTGTTCTATTGGCGCGTGCTGCCGCCGGTCGTACGCGGCATGGCGTGGCTGCTGGAGCGTACGCTCGGCGTCGGCGGCGCGGTGGGGCTGTCGACCGCCGCGAATGTCTTCCTCGGCATGGTGGAAGCTCCCCTCTTCATCCGGCCGTATCTGGCGCGCCTGACCCGCAGCGAGTTGTTCCTGGTGATGACCGGCGGCATGGCGGGCATCGCCGGCACGGTGCTGGTGCTCTATGCCACACTGCTGTCGCCGTTCATCCCCGACGCATCCGCGCATTTCGTCATCGCCTCGGTGCTGTCAGCGCCCGCAGCGATCCTGGTCAGCCTGATCATGGTGCCGGAGACCGACCAGCGCCGCACCATTGGCGCGCTGGTCTATCCCGAGATGGACGCTTCCAGCACGATGGACGCGATCGTCAAAGGCGCCGTGGCCGGCGTCGAACTGCTGATCAACATCATCTCGCTGCTAATGGTGCTGGTGGCTCTGGTATATCTCACCAATGCGTTGCTCGGCCTGCTGCCGAATGTCGGCGGCGGCGCGATCTCGCTGCAGCGGATGCTCGGCTATGCGATGGCGCCGGTGTGCTGGCTGATGGGGCTGCCCTGGCACGAGGCCGTCACCGCGGGCTCGCTGATGGGCATCAAGACCGTGCTCAACGAACTGATCGCCTATCTCGATTTCGCGGGGCTTGCGCCCGATGCGCTGAGCCCGCGCTCGCGCCTCATCATGCTTTATGCACTCTGCGGATTCGCCAATTTCGCCAGCCTCGGCATCATGATCGGCGGCCTCGGCACCATGGCGCCCGGCCGCCGCCGCGAAATCAATGCGCTCGGCCTCAGGTCGATCGTGTCGGGCACGCTGACAACCTGCCTGATGGGCGCGATCGTCGGCGTGCTGAGCTGAACCACGTCGTCATTCCGGGGCGAGAGCGCAAAGCGCGAACGAACCCGGAATCTCATCATGTTCATCTTGTCGAGGTTCCGGGTTCGCGCGCGGCAAGTGCCGCCCGCGCCCCGGAATGACAACGCAATTCAATGCAGCCGGAACACGCCGTCGATCGCCCGCAACTCCGCGGGCTTGATCAGTTTGGAGTGCGCGACGGTGACGGCGAACAGCGGGCCGTCCAGTTTCGCTTCCCAGAACGCGAGAAAATCCTTCAGCACCGGGAATTTGGGAAACAGGTCGTAGTCCTGCCAGACGTAGCTTTGCAGCAGAGCGGGGTGATCCGGCAACCGGTACAGGATCTGCGCCGTCGTCAGTCCGTAGCCGCGCACCTGCTTCCTGAAATCGTCAGAAACTGCACTTCGCGAGACCATTGCAACCTCCTCAGACAGAGCGCATCGGCATCAGTGGCTTCCGGTATGATCGATGACGCTCTTCTCTCCCTGTGACCACGACGCCCAACTGCGAACCGGATTCCACTTCGCCATGACGACGCGATGCATGAAGTGTGACGCATGCCATCTCCGCATCGCAAGGTTAAAAGTTTACTAATTTTTTGAAAGACTGAGCGTTAGCAGCGACTTACCGCGAGTGCTAACATCCCCGGGCGGCGCCGTTAACGGCGTTTGGCCAAATTGGCACCCGTCATATTTGAGTGCCAGAATTTCTGCTAGAAGGCCTTGCTTGGCGGTAACGTTCGGCCTATCTCCGGGTCAGTCGTGTTGGCACTTGTCGACCTCGACTGCCAAGAATACGAAATATCGAACAACTTCATAAACTTAGGAGGACTGCATGAAATTCCGTCCGCTTCACGATCGCGTTGTAGTCAAGCGCATCGACGCCGAAGAGAAGTCCGCTGGCGGCATCATCATCCCGGATAGCGCCAAAGAGAAGCCTTCGCAGGGCGAGATCGTCTCCGTCGGTCCCGGCGGCCGCGACGAAGCCGGCAAGTTGATCCCGATCGACCTCAAGGTCGGCGAGCGCGTCCTTTTCGGCAAGTGGTCGGGCACCGAGGTCAAAATCGATGGCCAGGACCTGCTGATCATGAAGGAAAGCGACATCATGGGCGTCCTCACCGA
>NZ_JAQGJT010000193.1 GCF_028290495.1 Tardiphaga sp. | reverse complement strand
GCATGGACTGCTGCATCGTCGCGGGTGCGCAGCAACTCGGCTTCCATCGCCAGCGTCAGTTCCACGCCGATGGCATTCCGCTTGGCAGCGCGGTCCAGCCCGATCAGGCGGACGCCGTCGCGATCCTCGACCTGGAGCATGCGCTAACTCCCGAGGCCGGGTTTGCTGGTGCCGGCCAAAAAACTCTCAACTGCCGCCGCGCGTGCCGACGGCCTCCCGGCCTGCATCGACTTGAGTTGAGCGAATTTGGCGGCGTTGTAGTCGAGCACAGCGTCCCACCCCATACCCGGAACGTGACGCAGGGTCTGCTTGGTAAACTGAAGGGCGAGCGGATCTTTTTCCAGCAGGCCTGCCACCAGCGTATCCGTCTCGCGGTCGAGGGCGGTCGCCGGAAAACTGAGCGTCGCGAGACCATTGCGGTCGGCCTCGATGCCGTTGAAGGGCTGACCGTCGAGCGCATGCTGGCTGACCGAACGCCGGGTCATCACGGACGATACCGCCTGTCCCACAGGCCCGCTCATGAAAGTGCCGTTGTTCGCCTCGTCCAATTTGAACTCGGCGTCATCGGCGACGTAGACGATATCGCAGGCAGCCACGAGTGCGAGCACGCTGCCATGCCATGCGCCGCGCAGCTTCGCAATGACCGGCTGCGGCAAGTCGCGCAGCAGTCGCACCAGATCGCCGCACACACCAGGCGCCATGGCCCCGCGGACTCCACCGGTCGCGCTACACAACACGACCACACGAACCAGCTCATCCGCCACTTTTGCCTCAAGCTCGGCGTGCAAAGCCCGCACCAGTGCCGGATTCAACTCACCGTACTCGAATGACAGCGTCAGGACGCCGGCGTCGACACGCGTGGACAAGCCATGGGCGGCTACCTGCTCTGAATGCATCTCGCTCTCGCTCATGGTGCACGGAATCCGGCTGCGGCAAATCGGACGAGTTCCGCCAATGCGGCTTCCGGGTCCACCGTGTCGATACCGTCATGCGTGATCGACTCGATGCGGCCCGGCATGGCCATCGTGTAGACCATCGAACCGAGCAGGAAATGAAAACGCCAATGCAGAGTTTGGTTCGGCAGGTCAGGCAGGGCTTTCGCAAGCGACTTCAGCGCCATCTCGCTCGTCCGGTTGAACGCCTTGCTCAGTGCGGCTCGTCTCACCTCCTCGCGTTCGAACGCCATGCGCGCGCGCATCATCGAGAAAGCCATGCCGTCGGGCGTGCCCAGGGCTTCGAGCCCGGGTCGCAGGAAGGCAACGAGGATGTCTTCAAGCACCGGTCGGCCGGACTTGTCGGGCTTGAGCTCACTGAGCAATTGTTCGCGGCGATCTGCGATCGGTTGCGCGCGCAGCGAGAACAGTTCCTGCAACACGGCCTCTTTCGAGCCGAAATGATAGTGCGCGGCCGCGGTGTTGACGCCGGCAGCGGCCGTGATCTCGCGCAGGCTGACCGCGTCGATGCCGCGCTCGCTGAAAAGCCTTTCCGCTGCCAGGAGTATTCGTTCAGGCGTGCCTGAGGCGACGTCCACCAATTGCTCGGCCACTTTCACCATACCCGTCTTGTCCTCTGGTTAGCCGAACGCACCTTAAGCCCACCCGCGATTTTAATCAAACGCTTGCTTCACTCAATCGTTTGAGTTACGTCACCATGACGCCCGTGTCAGGTGCGGTGTTTTCGACCGTGACGCGGGCGGCTTTGGTTCCAGGACGACGATCAACAAGTAAGCTGACAGGGCTCGTTCTCCATGAATAGCGCTTCGCGATTGCCAGAAACATTGAACGTGTCCGTGCAGGGTCGGGTGGCAATCATCTCCCTGAATCGCCCGGAGGCGATGAACGCCATCAGCATGCAGATGCGCGCCGACCTGCGCGAAACGCTGGAGGCCCTTCGGCGCGATCCCGAGATTGGCGCCGCGGTGCTCACGGGCAGCGGCGAGACGGCATTTTCGTCCGGAATGGACCTGCGCGGGTTTGCGCAGACCAATGCCGGAATGCCGGTCGCCGAGATGAAGCGTTTCCGTTGGGCCCAGGCGGAAGGCATCGCGGCTTTCGACAAACCGATCATCGCCGCGGTCAACGGCGTGGCGATCGGCGGGGGCGTTGAACTTGCGCTACTTTGCGACCTGGTGTTCGCGGCCGAGAGCGCGAGTTTCGCTTTCGCGGAAATCAAGCGCGGGTTGATGCCCGGCAATGGCGGCACGCAGCGTCTGTCGCGCCGCATCGGCCAGGCGCGCGCACTCGAGATGATCCTGACCGGCCGCAGCGTGAGCGCGGACGAAGCCCTGGCGCTTGGACTCGTCGAATACGTCGTGCCGCAAGCCGAACTGCTGACCAAGGCCGTCGCGCTGGCCGCGCAGATGGCTGCGCAGGCGCCGGTCGCCGTGCGCTCGGCCAAGGCCGCTATCCAGCGCGGCGCCGAGCTCTCGCTCGATGACGGCATACGCCTGGAGCAGGACCTGGCGGCCTTTCTCTACACCACCGAAGACGCGAAGGAAGGCCCGCGCGCTTTTCTTGAGAAACGAGCGCCGGTCTGGCGCGGTAGCTGATCGATCCACGCGAAAAGAGAACCATGTCAACCACGTCAATTCCCCTCTACCGCACCCTGCTGTTCGCGCCGGGCAGCCGCCCCGAACTGCTTGCCAAGGCTCAGACCGGCGAGGCCGATGCGCT
>NZ_JAQGJT010000110.1 GCF_028290495.1 Tardiphaga sp. | reverse complement strand
CGCAGTTCGCCGGAATCCTTGTCTTCCGCATAGGTCGGGGTCTTGAGCGCGTCAGCCGAACGACGCATGCCACGCCGCGACGGCGATGTTTTTCTTCTGGGAACGGCCATGGGATGGTCCTTGCAGTAGAGTAAGAGTGGTTCGATCGGCATCCGCGAGCGGACGGCCCGGCGCCGGGGGCGCGGACAAAATCGTCGATAAGGCCGCGCTTATAACGGAACGGGGACGGCAATGCTAGGGCGGCGCGAGGGGAAAATTCGCGCTGCTCCCGCACCGTCATTCCGGGGCGCGCGCAGCGCAAGCTGCGAGCGCCCCGGAATGACAGATTAGCCCCAGCAACGCTGCAATTCAGCCGCCTGCGCCCGCGCCATATAGGTCGAGGCCAGCCGCCGCACGCCCGGCCCCGGCGTCCGGGCGCTGCGCGTCACCGGGTTCGGCAGCACCGCCGCCAGCAGAGCGGCGTCGCGCGCCGACAAGTTGGTGGCCGAACGGCCAAAGGCGAACTTCGCGCCGGATTCGGCGCCGAACTGGCCGGACGGGCCCATCTCGGCGATGTTCAGGTAAATTTCCAGGATCCGCGCCTTGCTCAGCACCAGGTCGATCCACATCGCCAGCGGGATTTCGAGGCCCTTGCGGATCACGCTGCGGCCAGCCCACAGGAAGAGGTTCTTGGCGACCTGCTGGGTGATGGTAGAGCCGCCGCCGGATACCTCGCCGTCCTGAGCGTCCTCGATGGCGCTCTGCAGCGAATCCCAATCGATGCCCTTGTGGCTGCAGAATTTCGCGTCCTCGGCGCCGACCACGCTGCGTGGCAGCGCCGGCGACATCGCCGCCAGATCGACCCAGGACCGCTCGACCGGCGCGCCCGTCACCCAGCGCCACGCCATCAGCGCCGAAACGGGATGGCCGCCGCTGTACAGCGGCGTCAGCGCATAGGGCGCCAGCAGCAGAAGCACCACGATCAGGATCAGACGACGGACAATGCGCAAAGCAGGGTTCCGGGTTGGCTCGTACCGCCGATAGAGCGGGGATTCCGAGGGCTTTTCAAGGCGGTTAAGCCTGGTCGGCGGGATTTACCGCAAGATCGCTCCGCGGAATTGACGCAAGGCCTGCCATAGAGGATGGTCCGGCCGAATTGATCTGGAGCTATTCTTAATGACTACCGGCGCCCCTACCGATTTCGCAGCCCGCCTCGACCAGACCGCCGAAGAGACCGAAGCCGTGCTCGGCCGGCTGCTCGGCGACGGGCTGCTGCCCGACGAGATTGCCCGGCCGAAGCGGCTGATGGACGCGATGCGTTATTCCAGCCTCGGCGGCGGCAAGCGGCTGCGCCCCTTCCTGGTCGTCGAGAGCGCCGCCGTGTTCGGCGTGCCACGCGAGGCCGCGCTGCTGGCCGGCGCCGCGCTGGAATGCATCCACTGCTATTCGCTGATCCATGACGATCTGCCGGCGATGGACGACAGCGACCTGCGCCGCGGCCGCCCGACCCTGCACAAGGCCACCGACGACGCCACCGCGATCCTGGCCGGCGACGCGCTGCTGACGCTGGCCTTCGACATCATCACCCGTGATGAAATCCACCCTGACCCCACCGTACGGCTGTTGCTGACCCGCGCGCTGGCGCGCGCGTCGGGCATCGGCGGCATGGTCGGCGGCCAGATACTCGACCTCGCCGGCGAAGGCCGGTTTGGCGATCGCGAGCCGGTCGACGTCGCCCGCCTGCAGCAAATGAAGACCGGCGCCCTGCTCCGCTTCGGCTGCATCGCCGGCGCGCTGCTCGGTCAGGCCACGCCCGACCAGTACAAGGCGCTCGACGATTACGGACGCGCGCTCGGCGAAGCGTTCCAGATCGCCGATGACCTGCTCGACGTCGAAGGCGACGCCGCCTCGCTCGGCAAGCCGGCCGGTGCGGACGCAGCCCTCGGCAAGACCACCTTCGTGACCCAGTTGGGTCTGGCCGGCGCCAAGCAGCGCGTCAGCGACCTGATCGGCACCGCGGACGCTGCCCTGTCGATCTTCGGCGCCAAGGGCGACGTGCTGCGCGCCGCCGCGCGCTTCGTCGCCGAACGCAAGAACTAACGATGACAACAGCGGGTAACGAGCTCGAAGAACTCGTAGCCCGCTTTGAAAAACTGCCGCGGCCGGTGCGCATCGTCTATGCCCGGCCGCGCACCTTTCTCGCCATGGCGCTCGGCGTGCTGGCGTTCTTCCTGCTGCCGGGATCGATGCGGCTGGTGACCCGGCTGCTGCTCGGCTGGGACGTGTTCATCGCATTCTATCTGCTGCTGGTCTTCACGATGATGGCGCGCTGCGGCCTCGCCCACATCCGCCGCAACGCCGTGCTGCAGGATGACGGCAGCATCATCATCCTGCTGGTCGCCGCCCTCGGCGCCTTCGCCAGCATCGCCGCCATCGTGTTCGAACTCGGCGCAGGCAACCGCAGTGCGCCGGAACTGGCGCTGGCCACCGCGACCATCGCGTTGTCGTGGGCTGCCGTACACACCACCTTCGCGCTGCATTACGCCCACGAATTCTACCGCGGCAAGAAGCCCGGCGGCCTCGCCTTTCCGTCCGGCGACGAGAAGCCCGAAGCGCCCGACTACTGGGACTTCGTCTACTTCTCCTTCATCGTCGGCATGACCGCCCAGGTCTCCGACGTCGGCATTACAGCCAAGAACATCCGCCGCATCGCGACCGCCCACGGTATCGTCTCGTTCATCTTCAACACCGCCCTGGTGGCCCTCATGGTCAACATCGCCGCCAGCGCGATCTGATCATCATCTTCCTTCTCCCCTTGTGGGAGAAGGTGGCGCGGACGCAGTCCGCTTCGGATGAGGGGGGACTGCTGGGCTCTGAGTTCGCGGCTACCCCTCACCCGTCCGCGCTACGCGCGCCCCCCCTCTCCCACAAGGGGAGAGGGAAGAACCGCGCTTCGCTTGCGTGTTCAGATTGACCTCAAAGCCTCAACAGGCAAACTGCACCTGTAAAGGACACCGCTGCGTGGAAGCCAAATTCCCGATCTTCCTGATCCTGCTGGCCGTGCTTGCGGGCACCGCCTATCTGTCGCGCCGGATCCATATCGCGCACGCGATCCTGGCGTTGCTGGCCGGTATCGCGCTGGCCTTCGTACCCGGCATGCCGGCGCTCGAATTGCCGCCGGACCTGGTGCTGCTCGGTGTCCTGCCGCCGCTGATCTATTCCGCCTCCGTCGCGATGAGCTGGCGCGAGTTCCGCGCCAGCCTGCGGCTGATCACGTTGCTGGCGATCGGCTGCGTGATCTTCACCGCCTGCATGGTCGCTACCGCGACGCATTTCCTGATCGGTCTGCCGTGGAACGTCGGCTTCCTGCTCGGCGCCATCGTGGCGCCCCCGGATGTCGTCGCCCCGCTCGCAGTGGCGCGCAAACTCGGCTTGCCGCGGCGCATGCTGGTCGTGCTCGAAGGCGAGGGCCTCGCCAACGACGCCACCACGCTGATCCTGTACCGCTTCGCCGTGGTGGCGATCACCACCGGCGCGTTCTCGCTCCCCGTGGCGGCCGGCACCTTCACCGCGATCCTCACCGCCGAGCTGGCCTTCGGGCTCTTGATCGGCTGGATCAGCCTGCGGCTGCGCCACTACGCGCGCGACCCGCAGGTCGAGATCACGCTGTCGCTGCTGACGCCCTATGTCGCCTATCTGATCCCCGAACATTTCGGCGGCTCCGGCATCATCGCCACCGTCGTCTGCGGCCTCTACATCAGCTGGAACGGCCCCTTGCTGATCTCCGCCGCAACGCGCCTGCAGGGCATCTTCTTCTGGGACCTCGTGATCTACATGATCGAGGGCATGCTGTTCCTGCTGACCGGCTTCCAGATGCGGCTTCTGATCGAGAAGTCGAAGGCGTTTGCGGTCAACGAGATTCTGCTGGCCACCGCGGTGGTCGCGATCATCATCGTGATCGCGCGCTTCGCCTGGGTGTATCCGGCTATCTATTTGCCGCGTTTTCTCCAGAAGAGCCTGCGCAAGAGCGACCCGGCGCCGAGCTGGCGCTGGACCTTCGTGATCGCCTTCACCGGCGTGCGCGGCGCGGTGTCGCTTGCCGCCGCGCTGGCGCTGCCGTTCGCGCTGCCCTCCGGCGAAGGCTTTCCTTCGCGCGACCTGATCCTGTTCGTCACCTTCAACGTCATCCTGATCACGCTGGTCGGCTTCGGCCTAGGCCTGCCGATGGTGGTGAAGATGCTCGGCCTGGGCAACGAGGGCCGCAAGGAACATATCGCCGAACACGAGGCCGAACTCGAGGCCCGTCGCGAAGCGCTGGCCGCGGCGCTGGCCTCGCTCGACGCCATGACCGACGATCGCGAACTCTCCGACGAGGTGGTGAAGCTGCTGCGCACGCGGCACGAGGTCCGCTCCGGCCAGATCCCGGGACAGATCGACCCCGACGAAGACAATTCGCAGCTCGGCACCGAGCTGGTGTACGAACTGATCGCCGCCGAGCGCAAGTTCATCCACATGCAGCTGCGCGACGGCAAGATCACCGACGAAAGCCGCCGACGGATCGAACGCGATCTGGATCTGGAAGAGGCCGGGCTGATCAACCGGGAATATCGCCGGATGCCGCTGTAGAACAGCGGACGGCAAGTCACCGTGCTGTTCAATCGCTATTTTCTGAGGGGGCACCGAACTTGGAGCAAACTCTTGATCATCCGCACACGGCACAAAAAAAGCCGGCCGCTGAATAAATCCAACGGCCGGCCTGAATTCTCGTGAGCTACTTATTCCGCCGCGTCGACGACGCCGACCTGCGCCGGCAGGGCTGCGCCCGAGCCGTAGCGGTGGTCGATATAGTCGATCACCATCACCTTGAAATCGGCGGCGATGTTCGGGCCACGCAGGGTACGGAATTTCTTGCCGTCGACGAACACCGGCGCCGCCGGGGTTTCGCCGGTGCCGGGCAGCGAGATGCCGATGTCGGCGTGCTTGGATTCGCCGGGGCCGTTGACGATGCAGCCCATGATCGCAACGTTGAGCGACTCGACGCCGGGATAGCGGGTCTTCCAGGAGGGCATCTCGACGCGGATGAAGTCCTGGATCGAGCGCGCCAGTTCCTGGAACGTGGTCGAGGTGGTGCGGCCACAGCCGGGGCATGCCGCGACGAGCGGCACGAAAGTGCGGAAGCCCATCGTCTGCAGCAGTTCCTGCGCGACCTGGACTTCCAGCGTGCGGTCGCCGCCGGGCTCCGGCGTCAACGAGATGCGGATGGTGTCGCCGATGCCCTGCTGCAGCAGGATACCGAGTGCCGCGCTTGATGCGACGATGCCCTTGGAGCCCATGCCGGCTTCGGTGAGGCCGAGATGGATGGCGTAGTCGGAGCGTTCCGCCAGCGTCTGGTACACCGCGATCAGGTCCTGCACCGCCGACACCTTGGCGGACAGGATCATGCGGTTCTTCGGCAGGCCAATCTCTTCGGCGCGCGCGGCCGACAGCAAAGCCGACTGCACCATCGCCTCGCGGGTCACGGCGCGAACGTCCTTCGGCGCGGCGAGCAGCGCGTTCTCGTCCATCAACTTGGTCAGCAGTTCCTGATCGAGCGAGCCCCAGTTGGCGCCGATCCGGACCGTCTTGTTGTACTTCAGCGCCATCTCGACGATGTCGGTGAACTGCGTGTCGCGCTTGGCCTTGAAACCGACGTTGCCCGGATTGATGCGGTACTTGTCGAGCGCCTCGGCGCAGGCTGGATGGTCGGCCAAGAGCTTGTGGCCGATGTAATGGAAGTCGCCGATCAGCGGCGTGGTGATGCCGCGCTTGCGCAGCTCGTCGCGGATATAGGGCACGGCGGCCGCGGCCTCGTCGCGGTCGACGGTGATGCGGACCATTTCGGAGCCGGCGCGCGACAATGCTGCGACCTGCTCGATGGTGCCCTGGATGTCGGCGGTGTCGGTATTGGTCATCGACTGCACGACGATCGGCGCGCCACCGCCGACGGCAACGTTGCCGACCATGACCTGGGTGCTGCGATGCCGGGCCTTCGGGCCGGCGACATCGGACTGCGGTTTTTCAAGCATGTTCATGGGGTCTCGAATATCAGGTTTTGGTGACATTCAGCAATGGATCAATGGTCACCGTGTCGTGCGCCGTAGGCCTGAAATAGCCACCCTGAGCGCCAAGGATAAGGGGTGATAGCGGTAAAAGCTGACAATTTGCTGACCAGAAGGCGGGTGTCCTGGAAAAAGTTCGATTTTCGTTCCCTTGCATCGCCCGCGGCCGAAAACGATCATATCTGATCAGAAGTCGGCCGGAATCGATCAGATACGATGAATTGTGGTATCTTCGGCGTACTCCGGCGAGATCATCATGACCCCAACCCTGGTTCTCACCACCGTCAACGCGCCTTACCGCCGACAGCTCGACGCGGATGAGTTGGCGCATTGCCTGCGAGATCCGGTCGCCGCCAACGCTCTGCCCGGCCATATGTCGAGCTTTTTCGGCGAGGTCGCCCCTGCCCTGCAGATCGCTTTTGCCGCCCAGTTTGGCATAGCGAAGCCCCAGCTGGTTGCCGCCGCGCGGGCGTTTGCGGCCTATTCCGGCGAAACCTACCCGCTGGCTACCATCGCGGCGCCACGATCAAACCACGCGACATCTTTGATATTGCGGCTGCCGGCGAACAACACGCGGACGCAGTGGTTTGCGCCTTGCGCGCGTATCGCAAGGAAGTCGAACGAACGATTCAAACACTAGATCGCTTGCAGCCCGATTTTGTAACCAGCGCCATTGCAGCTTTGCCGATCAAGCACAGCTACCGTTTGGTCGCCCGCACCGCCCTTGAGCGCACCAAGGAAATCCCTCGCGCCGTATGAGCGCTAAGCCGCGCGCGGCGCCGGCTTGTTGACCAGATACAGCCCGGCGATCACCAGAAGGGCGGCGACGCCGAAGGCGGGCGTCAGGTGGTCGCCCATGATCGCATAGCCGCCGGCGACGCCGATCAAAGGCGTGATGAAGGTAAACGCCGACAATTTGCTGGCGGAATAGACCTTCACGAGGCTGAACCAGATCAGAAACGTCATGCCGACCACCCAGATCGCCTGAAACGCCATCAGCGACAGCGTCAGCGCGCCGGGAACCTTGGGAATGGTCTCGCCGGCCAGCCAGGCGGCCAGACCGAGGATCGGGATCGACATCGCGACCTGGTACCCCAACGCCTTCTCGGGTGGGCAGCGGCCGAGCTTGGTTGCCTTCACGCATAACGTGGTGGCGGCCCACAGCACTGCGCCGGCGACCACCATCAGATCGCCGAGCAGCACGTTGGCGTCGACATCGGCCTGCGGCACCCCGATCGCGAACGCGACGCCGGCGAAGGAGACCGCGAGGCCCAGCCATTGCGCGGTGCGCAGCCGCTCGCCGAGCCACTGATAGGAGCCGACCGCCACGAAGAACGGCGCGGTATAGAGAAACACGGCCGCGCGGCTCGCCGAGGTGTATTGCAGGCCGTGGAAGATCAGCACGAATTCGACGCCGAACATCAGCCCGCAGAACAGCCCGGCCGGCAGCGATCCGTCGCGCTCGAACAATTTGGTGCCGCGCACGACGGCGATCGTCAGGATCACCGCCAGCGCGCCCGCCGAGCGCAGCATCGCCTGCAGGTAAGGCGGGATTTCCGGCAGCACGAGCTTGATCGCGATCTGGTTGAAGCCCCAGGTCAGGCACAGCATCAGCATCAAGGCGACGGCGCCGAAAGTAAGCGAACGCCCGCCGGGCGGTATCGGGTCGTGCGCAACAGACATGGGAACCTCGAGCCGGCTTGCCGCCGTGTTGTTATTGTTGGGGGGCGTCAGGCGGTCTGGCAGTGAGCGCAGGTGCCGGTGATTTCCACCACCGACAGTTTCGGCACGAAGCCGGTGGTGCGCGCCGCGTCGTTCAGGCTCTGCGCCACCCTGGTGGCCGGCACCTCGCCGACCGAACCGCATTTGTCACAGATCAGGAACGCCACCATCGACGCTTCGCCGTGGTCGTGCGCGCAGGCCAGAAAGGCGTTGCGGCTCTCGATACGGTGGACGAGGCCGTTCTCCATCAGGAAATCCAGCGCCCGGTACACCGTGATCGGCGCCGGTCGCGCGGTGGTCTTGGCGAGTTCGTCGATCACCTCATAGGCGCCGAGCGGCCGGTGGCTGGCCAGCAGCGCCTGCAGCACGGTGCGCCGGATCGGGGTGAATTTCTGCGACCGGCCGGCGCATACCGTTTCCGCATGGCGGATCGCGTCCGCGGTACAGCGGTCATGATCATGGCCGGGGGCCGGGAAGCTCGGCTTTGCCACGGACTTCGGTTTCAAGGCGGTCATGTCGTTCAATGTAATGCGTCAGGCGCCGGTTGGCTCATCTTTTAGGACCGGCAGGCACAGTTTTCTCTGTCTCCGCCATACCGGACTCGCAGGGCTGCCTTCCCAAATATGGCGATGTACATTAATAAGCTAGCTTATTATATCGCTTGCTTACGGAGTGACCAATGCCCGGGTCAAATGTAGACTTCCTGTTTGCGGTGTTCGAGACGCAGCGTCTGCTGCGTCTCTACGCCGACAAGCAGGCCCGCCGTTACGGCCTGACGCGCGCCCAATGGGCAGTGCTGGCCAAGCTGGAACGCGTCGAGGGCCAGAAACAGGCCGAACTCGCCGACCTCATGGAGATGGCCCCCATCACCCTGACCCGCCTGATCGACAAGTTGTGCAATTGCGGGATGGTGGAACGGCGCAGCGACGACAACGATCGCCGGGTCAACCGCCTCTATCTGACCGACGCCGCACGGCCGCTGCTGGCCAAGCTGACGGCGCTGCGCAACGAAATCACGCAGACCGCGTTGGCCGGGTTGAGCGCCGACGAGGTTCGCCGGCTGGTCGGCCAGCTCGAAACCGTCAAGGACAACGTCCGGGAGGCCGTGCAGGCCGCCGGACAGACCCCCAAAACCCCAACGCCCCCTTTCAAGGAAGCGAGCCATGGCTGAGCCCGTATTGAAATTTCCGCCCGAGAAAGGCGCTCCCGAGGGCGTCGGCAAGGCCGGCACCACCACCGCACGGCCCGGATTCCTCAAGCGCTACCGCCGCACGCTGCTGCTGGTGGTGCTGCCGGCGATCGCGTTGGTCGGCGGCGTCGCCTTCTATCTGAGCGGCGGCCGCTACGTCACCACCGACGATGCCTATGTCGGCGCGCAGAAGGTGCTGATCACGCCGGACATTTCCGGCAATATCGAGAAGGTGGTGGTGCGCGAGGGCCAGCACGTCAATCAGGGCGACGTGCTGTTCGAGATCGACCCGGTGCCGTTCCGGATCGCCTTGCGCCAGGCGCAGGCGACGCTGGCGCAGCAGAAGACCAGCTACGACACGCTGGTCGGCAATGTGAAGATCTACGGCCAGATGCAGGACCTGATGCAGCAGGGCGCCGACCTGAAGCAGCGCGACGTGGAGCGCAAATCGACGTTGGTGAAGAGCAATTTCGGCTCGCAGCTCGACCTCGACAACTCCGCCACCGCACTGGTGACCGCTCGCGCGCAGCTCGAACTGCTGCGACAGCAGCTGTCTACCGCCAAGAACCAGTTGCTCGGCAATCCCGATTTGCCGCTGGAAGAATTCCCGCCTTACGCGCAGGCCAAGGCGGCGCTCGATCAGGCGCAGCGCAACCTCGATCACACCACGCTGCGCGCGCCGATGAGTGGCATCGCCACCCAGGTCGACAACATCCAGCTCGGCCGCTTCGTTGCCGCGGGCTCCCCGATCCTCAGCGTGATCGACGACGCGAAGCCTTGGGTCGACGCCAATCTGAAAGAGTCCGACTTCACCTATATCGCCGTCGGCCAGAAGGTCGACATCGATGTCGATGCGTTCCCCGATCACGTCTTCAAGGGCACCGTGGGCTCCTTGAGCCCCGGCACCGGCGCGCAGTTCGCTATCCTGCCGCCGCAGAACGCCACCGGCAATTTCGTCAAGGTGGTGCAGCGCGTGCCGGTGCGGATCTATCTCGATTACGCCGATCCCGCGGTGCAGAGGCTCAAGGCCGGCATGAGCTCCTACACCTCGATCGACACCAACCACCACCGCTCGCTGGCGGCTCTGTTCGGCGTCAAGTCCGCCGCGGCGAAGGACTGACGACATGAGCACGTCTGCAGCCCCGGTTGCGGTCCCCGGCCTGCGCCGGAACATGGTGACGATCTGCGCCATGACCGCGACCATCATGCAGGCGCTCGACACCACCATTGCCAATGTCGCGCTGCCATATATGCAGGGCTCGCTGTCGGCGTCGCAGGACCAGATCCACTGGGTGCTCACCTCCAATATCGTCGCCGCCGCCATCATGACCGCGCCGGTCGGATGGATCGCCAACCGCTTCGGGCGCAAGCGCATCTTCATCCTGTGTTCGGGCGGCTTTACGATCGCCTCGGTGCTGTGCGGGCTGGCGCAGGACATCAACCAGATGGTGCTGTTTCGTCTGCTGCAGGGCATGTTCGGCGCGGCGCTGGTGCCGCTGTCGCAGGCGGTGATGCTGGACTCCTACTCGCTGCAGGAGCGCGCCAAGGCGATGTCGATCTGGGGCATGGGGGTGATGATGGGGCCGATCATGGGCCCCTCGCTCGGCGCCTGGCTGACCGAGACCTATTCCTGGCACTGGGTGTTCTTCGTCAATTTGCCGTTCGGCGCGATCACCGTGCTCGGGCTGCTCGTCTTCATGGACGAGACCAAGAAGGATATCAGTCTCAGATTCGACTGGCTCGGCTTCGCGGCGCTGGCGGTGGGAATCGGCGCGCTCCAGCTCGCGCTCGACCGCGGCGAGCAGCTCGACTGGTTCGAATCGGCCGAAATCCTGGCCGAGTTTGCCGTCTCCGCCGTCGCCTTCTACTATTTCTTCGCGCACTCCCTGACGACCTCGCGGCCGTTTATCCAGTTCGCGCTATTCAAAGACCGCAACTTCCTCACCGGCTGCATCTTCATGACGGTGATGGGGCTCGTATTGTATTCGACCATGGCGCTGGCCTCGCCCTACCTGCAAAACGTCATCGGCTATCCCATCATGACCGCCTGTGGCCTGCTCGCCAGTCGCGGCTTCGGCACCTTCTTCGCCATGATGATGGTCGGCCGCATCATGCGCTACATCGAGGCGCGCACGCTGATCATCTCCGGCCTGACACTGACGGCCGCGTCGCTGTTCCAGATGACCGGCTGGACCGACCAGACTCAGGTGCCGGAAATCGTCGTCGTCAGCGTCATCCAGGGCTTTGGCTTCGGCTTGGTGTTTGTGCCGCTCTCGACGGTGGCGTTCATGACGCTGCCGAACCATCTGCGTACTGACGGCACATCGATGCTGACGCTCTTCCGCAACGTCGCGAGCTCGGTCGGCATTTCCATCGTCATCGCCCAATTGACCCAGGGCACGCGCAAGACCTACGCGATCCTGTCCGAGCACATCAACCCGTTCAATCACGCGCTCCAGATGCCGGACGTCAGCGGCATGCTCAACCTCTCCACCGACGCCGGCCGCGCCATGGCCGACAGGATCGTCAGCATCCAGGCGCAGATCATCGCGTTCGCGCACGACTATCAGCTCGTGATGTTCTTCATTCTCTGCACCATCCCGCTGGCGCTGATGATCGGCTCGACCAAGGCCGCGTTGCGCAAGCAGTCGCAGGCGCCGGAACATGCGGTGATCGAGTAGGGGGGCGGCGCGCCACATCGACGCTCGTCATACGCGGGCTTGACCCGCGTATCCATCTACCTTC
>NZ_JAQGJT010000097.1 GCF_028290495.1 Tardiphaga sp. | reverse complement strand
GCGCCAACGACAGGCCGCGGCCGAACTCGCCGAACAGCGCGTCGTCGGGCACGAACACGTCGGTAAAACTGACGCGCGGGTGATCGGTGGGCATATTGAAGGTCCACATATATTCCTCGACCTTCACCCCCTCCGCCTTGGCCGGCACCAGCAGGCAGGTGATGCCTCGGGCATCGCCGTCGTCGCCCGAGGTGCGCGCGAACAGCGCGCAATGGGTGGCGACGTGCATGCCGGTGGTCCACATCTTCTGGCCGTTGACCAGCCACCCCTTGACGTTGTCGCGGGTCGCCGGCACCGCACGGGTTTCCATGTGCGTGGCGTCGGAGCCGTGATCGGGCTCGGTGAGACCGAACGTGATGCGGTACTTGCCGGTGATGGAGCCGTCGATCATCGCCTTCTGCGCGTCGCTGCCGTAGCGGTCGAGCATGGTCACAATGGGCAGATTGCCGACGATCGAATGCTCGTTCTGCAGGTCGTTGTGCAGGCCAAGCCCTTTGGACGCAAAATGCTCGCGGATCACGGCCATCCAGAGATTGGAGCCGTCCTTGCCGCCATAGCGTTTTGGAATCGCGAATCGCAGATGGCCGGCGCTGTCGGCGAGGTTTTTCACCCGGCGCAGCAGTGCTTCCCACTCATGCCGCGGCAAGCCGCCATTGTCGAAATCGGTGCGCGCCCATTCGCGGCGGTGATCGAAGAAGCGGATGTTGTCGTCTGCCTGTTCGATCGGCTTGATCTCGCGGGTGATAAAACTGTCGAGCTCGGCGAGATAGGCGACGAGGTCAGCCGGCAATGAAAAATCCAAGGCAGTCTCTCCCGGAAGGTTGTCTTGTTGTCACTTGCGTTAAGGCGCTGCGCGGCCCTTTGAGCCATCGAATAAGGTGAGAAGACGGCGCCCAAGTCAAGCAATGGAATACCGCTTGTGACGCGCGGCTTGCTTGCGTAATTGGATGGTATCCGGCGGGGAGAGCCAGCTAGTATTCGGCTTCATTCCGCACCAGGGAAAAAAATCAACGGGAGCAAACATGGACCTGAAGTTTTCAAAAGTGACGCGCAAGGGACCGATTACGATCGTGACGCTGTCGCGCCCGGAAGTGTACAACGCGCTGCACACTGACGCGCATTTCGAGCTCAACAAGGTGTTCGACGATTTCGTCGCCGATCCCGAGCAATGGGTCGCGATCGTCACCGGCGCCGGCGACAAGGCGTTCTGCGCCGGCAACGACCTGAAATGGCAGGCCGCCGGCGGCAAGCGCGGCTGGAACACCTCGGGCTTTGCCGGCCTCACCGCGCGGTTCGATTGCGACAAGCCGATCATCGCCGCGGTCAACGGCGTGGCGATGGGCGGCGGTTTCGAGATCGCGCTGGCCTGCGACCTGATCATCGCCGCGGAGAACGCCACATTCGCATTGCCGGAGCCGCGCGTTGGGCTCGCGGCGCTGGCCGGCGGCCTGCATCGGCTGCCGCGGCAGATTGGCATGAAGCGCGCCATGGGCATGATCCTGACTGCGCGGCATGTGAAGGCGCAGGAAGGCTATGAGCTCGGCTTCGTCAATGAGGTCGTGCCGCAGGGCGAGGCGCTGACTGCTGCGCTGCGCTGGGCCGAGACGATCTGCAAGAACTCGCCGATGTCGCTCCGCGCCTCAAAGCAGACGATCCAGAAGGGCATGAACGTGTCACTGGAACAGGCAATCGCGGAGCAGCGCGAATACCCCGCGGTGAAGGCGATGGTGGCGTCGCAGGATTACATCGAAGGACCTAAGGCGTTCTCGGAAAAGCGTGCGCCGAACTGGAAGGGGAAGTAGCCCCACAAGCACCGATGTCGTCATCCTGAGGCGCTCGCCCACTTGGGCGAGCCTCGAAGGATGACGGCGATGTTGTGGAGAGGTCTGCTTCCAGCTCCCTCTTGTACGCCGCATAATTCGGCTGATCGATGGCCAGCTTGGCCAGCGTCGTCTGCCACAGATGGTCCTTCACCCCCGGCACCGACAGATCGACATCACCCTGCGCGATGCGTTCGGCGAGATCGGCGTTCAATCCCTTAAGCGTGCCCTGCACCCCGAGCAGCATCGTCAGCCCATGCAATTCAGCGGTGTCGCTGTCGCCTTGCAGGCTGAGCTGCCGCGTCACCAGATCGAGCGCGTTGATCGCCACGCGGAGCTTGAATGCGGTGTGGCCGGTGATCTGCGGCGCGATGTCGGCACGCAAAAAATCAGCGACGGCCCTGGTCAGTTCAATGGGGGTCGGTTCGTCCTGCATCTCAACCTCGCGGAGCCAACAGGCGCAACAGATCTATCTCGGTCTCCGACGAGCGCCGCCCGATCATCGCACGCTCCAGCGAACGGTCGGGTCCATCGCGGAAGCGCTGCATCATGCCGCAGCACATCACGCCCCAGCGCAACGTGCCCATCACCTCCCAGAACTTGACGCGCATGACATCGACAGTGAGGCCGCTGGCCGCCTCGTAGCCGGCGAACTGATCCTCGCGCAGGCCGAAGCCGCCGACCGGCCGGTCGATCTCTCCGAAGCGCCAGGAATTGACGCAGATCCAGCCAAGGTCTTCCATGGGGTCGCCGAGATGCGCCAGCTCCCAATCCAGCACCGCTCGGATGCCATCCGGGCCGATCATCAAATTGCCGTGGCGGAAATCGCCGTGCACCAACGTAATGCGCTCGGACGGACCGGGATCGTGATCTCGCAGCCAGCGCAGCGCCAGTTGGAATACCGGGCGCGGCCAGCCGAAATCCGCAATATCGTGCGCCAGTTCGTCGATCTCCACCGCCGCCGTCATGCGACGCAGTTCGGGCAGATCGCACAGCGGCAGGCCGTGGATATCCGCGAGAATGCGGCCGGCCTGGTGTGCCAGCCCGGGTCTGACCGCCGCGAATTCGGCATCGCGCAAAATCTTTCGCGGAATGGTTTCGCCGGCAATGCGCTGCATGATGAAACCGACGCCGAGCCCATCGCTGTCATCCAGCACATGCAGCACAACCGGCACCGGCACGCCTGCCCGATGTGCGCACCGGATCAGCGCCGCCTCGGTAACGAGGCCGCAGGCCCGGCCCGGCGCCGCGCCGCATCCGGATGGCGCGCGGCGCAGGATTGCGCCGATCACACCATCGGGATGCGCGATGTCAAATGACCAGGTCTCCTGGCTGGCGCCACCGGACAGCTGCACCGCGTTGTTGACGCCGGCAGCGCCCGCGCACCACGAGACGACACTGCGCGCCAGCAGTGCCTCCGTCGTGGTTGCGGTCATTGCTCGCGGCCTATTTGCCGGTGAACTTCGCCGGGCGCTTCTCCAGGAATGCGGTGACGCCCTCCTTGAAATCGTCGGCATTCCCGGCGATGCGCTGCGACTGCACTTCGAGATTGATCTGGTCCTCGAAGGAATTCTCCGGGCTTTCCCAGTACAGCTTACGGATCAGCGACAGCGCGATGGTCGGGCCTTCAGCCAGTTCGTGCGCCTGCTTCATCGCTTCTTCCATCAGCACGGCGTCGTCATAGACACGGTTGATCAGGCCCCAATCCAGCGCCTTCTCCGCCGGCAGCCGCTCGCCGAGCAGCGACAATTCCACCGCGCGGGCCTTGCCGATCAGCCGCGGCAGCATCCACGTCGAGCCGCAATCCGGCACCAGGCCGATACGGCGGAATGCCTGCAGGAAATAAGACGAGCGCGCGCACAGGATGAGATCGCCCATCATCGCGAAGCTCATGCCGGCGCCGGCGGCCGGGCCGTTCACCGCAGTGACGATCGGGCAATGCAGCCCGCGCAGCCGGCGCAGGAACGGATGGAAGGCGGTCTCCAGCGAGGAGCCTGCACCGCCGCGCTTGGTGACGTTGTTGTTGCGGCCCTGAAGGTTCGCGCCGGTGCAGAAGGCGCGGCCGGCGCCGGTGATGACCAGACAGCGTACCTCGGCCCGGCGCTCATCGATCTCGTCCAGCGCCTCGCCGAGACCGCCGAGCATGTCGATGGAGACCGCGTTCATGACCTCCTGATGGTCGAGCTTCAGGATGGCAACGGCGCCGTCGATGTCGAGCGTGACGTGTTTGAACTGCATGGTTTCCTCGGTTGTGATCCGCGTGTTTATTCCGCGGTGTGGAAGTGTTCGCACTAACCCGCATATTTGATTTTTCGGACGTGCTTGTCCATGCTTGGCGCGAGCCTCTCACCTCGCACGGACGCACGGCCAACATGCGCCAACACAGGAAACGCCGATGAGCATCTTTGATCTGACGGGCCGCGTCGCGGTCGTGACCGGCGGCAATGGCGGCATCGGGCTTGGGATCGCGCAGGCACTGGCCACGGCTGGCTGCAACGTCTCGATCTGGGGTCGCAACGCCGGCAAGAATACCAGTGCTGCAGCTACCATGGCAGGCTGCGCCGGCCAGGTTGATACGCAGGTCTGCGATGTCACCGACACCGCCTCGGTGAAATCAGCGATGGGTGCCACCTTGGAGAAATACGGCCGGGTCGATGGCTGCTTCGCCAATGCCGGCATCGGCGGCGGCGGACGCCATGCCTTCATTGATCGCACCGAAGAACAATGGCGAACGATGTTCGCCACCAATCTCGACGGCGTCTTCCATGTGTTCCAGGCCGCCGCACGGCACATGACGGAGCGCGCCGAGGCCGGCGACAGGTTCGGCCGACTGGTAGCGACATCGAGCCTCGCCTCGATCTTCGGCACCGCGCGCAACGAGCATTACGCGGCGACCAAGGCGGCGATCAACGCGCTGGTCCGTGCGCTGGCGGTCGAGCTGGCGCGCCAGGGCGTGACGGCCAATGCGATCCTGCCGGGCTGGATCAAGAGCGAGATGACCGCGGGCCTGATGGCCAACGATAAATTCGTCGCCAATGTGATGCCGCGCATCCCGGTGCGCCGGTTCGGCGAACCGTCGGATTTCGGCGGCATCGCCGTGTATCTGATGAGCCAGGCGTCATCGTATCACACCGCGGATACGTTCGTGATCGATGGCGGCTACACGGCGTTTTGAGCCTTCTCGTCATTGCGAGGCACCCTTGCGACGAAGCAATCCAGTCTTTGCTTGCGGCTCTGGATTGCCGCGTCGCTTCGCTAGGACGAAAGCTGGCAAGCCAGTTTTCCCTGACCTCGCCATGGCAGTGTCTACCCGCCCGCCGCCGCTTGCGGCCTTGCGGCTACCACCATCGCAAAGCCATCGTAGTCCTTTGCCGCGACGTCGTTGCAGATCTGCCGATAGACTCCGACGCCGCCGATATAGGGCATGAAGATTTGCGGCTTGCCGGGAATGTTCGCGCCCATGTACCAGGAGTTGGCCTGCGGATAGAGCGTGCTGCCGGCCACCTCATTGACATGGGCGACCCATCGGTCCTCGGCAGAATGCGTCGCCTCGATGCTGCCGACGCCACGGTCGCGCATGTAAGCGAGGCAGTCGGCGATCCAGTCGACGTGCTGCTCGATCGAGACGATCATGTTGCTCAGCACCGATGGGCTGCCGGGGCCGGTAACGATGAACAGGTTGGGGAAGCCGGCGCTCATCAGGCCGAGATAAGTGCGCGGGCCTTCCGCCCATTTGTCGTTCAGCGTACGCCCGCCGCGGCCGCGAATGTCGATCTTGGCGACCGAGCCGGTCATCGCGTCGAAGCCGGTAGCCAGCACCAGGGCATCGACCTGGTAGTCACGGCCGCCGCTGCGTACAGCGTGCGGCTGGATACGCTCGATCGGATGTGAGCGGATATCGACCAGCTTGACGTTCGGCCGGTTGAAGGTCGCGTAATAATCGGTGTCGACGCAAATGCGTTTGGAACCGACCGGATGGTCGTTGGGCTGTAGCAGCCTCGACGTCTCGGGATCGGCGACGATCCCGGCGATCCGCTCGCGAATGAAATCCGCCGCGGTGTCGTTGGCCGGCTGATCCAGCACCAGATTGTTGTAGACGCCCATGAAAGTCAGGCCGCCGCTGTTCCAGCGCGCGCCATATTTTTCGCGCCTGACCTCGTCGGGATCGTCGAGCGCGCCGCGGTCCGGCACCGGCTGCACGATGCCGTTCTTCATATCCTCGCGGGCGCGGCGGCGAATTTCCGCATAATCCTTGCGCCAGGCCTCGCGCTCTCCCGCGGAGAGTGGCGCGTTGCGGGCGGGTACGGAAAAGTTCGCAGTGCGCTGGAAGACAAAGAGTTCGCTCGCCTGTTCGGCGATCAGCGGGATCGACTGGATCGCCGACGATCCCGTTCCGATCACGCCAACCCGCAGGCCGGTGAAATCCACCGGCTCATGCGGCCAGTGCCCGGTATGATAAACCTGCCCCTTGAAATCGCCCATGCCCTTGAATTCGGGCACCCGTGCATTCGACAGGCAGCCGGTGCCGAGCACGACGTAAGGCGCGGTGACGGTCGCACCATCCGATGTCGTCACCGTCCATTCATTGCTGGTCTCGTCGAACACGGCGGATTCGACGCGGGTGTCGAGCTGGATATCCTTTCGCAAATCGAAACGGTCGGCGACGTGGTTGGCGTAGCGCAGGATTTCCGGCTGCGGCGCGTAGCGCTCGCTCCAGTCCCACTCCCGCTGCAGCGCCTCATCGAACGAGAACGAATACTGCATGCTTTCCACGTCGCAGCGCGCGCCGGGATACCGGTTCCAATACCATGTGCCACCAACATCGCCACCTTGCTCGAACACGCGCGCGGAGAGCCCGAGCTTGCGCAGCCGGTGCAGCATGTAGAGTCCCGTGAAGCCGGCACCGACCACGATGACGTCGTATCTCGCGTGAGCGCGCGTGGGGACGGATTGCGGCTGTGTGGCAACCATGCGTTTGCTCCCGGCATTTTTATTTGTTGGCCGCAGCATTTCCCGATGCCAGCCAAAGCGCAAGGATGAAATTGGAAGAGCGAGCTCCGATATTTTGTCGAACGGAATGTTTCCTTGCCCAAGCGCTGTGCACCACCATCCCTTTGTCGCTTGCGCTGCGCCGGGTCCGGAACTTGTGTGACTTGGCAGCGTGACCAACGATGCGCTAGCGTTCAGGGCGACCTTGCCGGTGAAGCAAGGCAGTGCCAAGCCGTGCAGGGAGTCAACGCACCATGAGATCGCCGGTCTGCGATATGCTCGGGATCGACTTCCCGCTGCTCGCCTTCAGCCATTGTCGTGATGTGGTCGCCGCCGTCAGCCGCGCCGGAGGATTTGGCGTGCTTGGCGCCACCGTTCATTCACCGGAGACGCTGGAGCGGGAACTGAAATGGATCGATGACCACGTCGACGGCAGGCCCTACGGAATTGACGTGCTGATCCCCGAGAACATGTCTACCTCCGGCGAAAAGGATGTCACCTGGAAGTCGCTCGAGAGCCGCATTACGCCGGCGCATCGCGATTTTACGAGACGCCTGCTGAAGACATACGGCATCGAACTGACAACCACCGAAGTATCGGCCGACCAGCCGCAGCCGTTCGACGGCACCCGCGCGCTGGAACTGCTCGAGGTCTCGTTCAACCATCCGATCCGGCTGATCGCCAACGCGCTGGGCGTTCCGCCGAAGGCGATGATCGCGATGGGCAAGCAACACGGGGTTCCGGTCGCCGCTCTTGTCGGCGCCAAGGAGCATGCGGTTCGTCAGGTCGCCGCCGGCGTCGACATCTTGGTGGCGCAGGGCACCGAGGCGGGCGGCCACTGCGGCGAGGTCTCGACAATGGTGCTGGTGCCGGAGGTGATCAAGGCGATCAGGCCGATGCGCGAAGTGCCCGTACTGGCGGCCGGCGGCATTATGACCGGGCGGCAGATGGCCGCCTGCATGGCCATGGGCGCCGCCGGCGCCTGGACAGGCTCGGTGTGGCTGGCGACCGTTGAATCGGAGACCTCGGAGATCTTTCGCAAGAAGATGATCGCGGCGTCATCGCGCGACGCCGTACGCTCGAAGGGCCGCACCGGAAAGCCCGCACGGCAGCTACGCTCCGTCTGGACCGACGCTTGGGACCGTGGCGAAGACAGCCCCGGCGCACTGCCGATGCCGCTGCAGAGCATTATCAGCCGCGACGCCTTTGCCTCGATTGACCGCGCCGCCGCCGCCGGCAATACGCAGGCACGCGATCTCGTCAGCTATTTCGTCGGCCAGGGCGTGGGGCTGATTGACAGCGTCAAGTCGGCAGGCGCTGTCGTGCAGGAATTCAAGGAGGATTTTGCCGACGCCGCAGAGCATCTGGCGATGCTGGTTGCGGAATGAGTTGAGCGGCAGGCACCTCTAAAGCGCGCAAGTGCGGACGACCTTGAAGAAAGCAAAGACAACAGCATGACAAATTCCGAAGACCGCATTCCCGTCATCGTCGGCGTCGGCGAGTTCAGCGATCATCCCCGGGAACTCACCGCGGGCATGGAGCCGCTGGCGCTGATCGAGGAGGCGCTGAAGCGCGCAGAGCAAGACAGCGGCGGCAGGCTGCTCGGCGAAATCGACTCGCTCGACATCGTCAATTTCCTGAGCTGGCGTTACAGCGATCCCGCCGGACAGCTCGGCGACCGGCTGGGCATCAAGCCCACACACGCGCATTACGGCCCGGTCGGCGGCGAAAGCCCGATCCGCTTCATCCACGAGGCCGCCAAACGCATCGCGCGCGGCGAGGCTACGGTGGCGGCGATCTGCGGCGCAGAGGCGCAATCGACCGCGACCAAGGCCGAGCGCGCCGGCGTCGCGCTGCCGTGGACGCCGTTCGCCCATGATGCACCTGAGCCGCTGCGCGGCGCCAACTACCAGAGACCGATGGCGACCACGCTTGGCGTGGCCAAGCCGGTCACGGTGTATCCGTTCTATGAGGCGGCCTCCGCCGCGCACTGGGGCCAGACGCCACGGCAGGCGCTGGCGGAATCCGGCGCGCTGTGGTCGCGCTACTCGGCGGTCGCCGCACAAAATCCGGAGGCCTGGCTGAAGCACGCTTTCACGCCGGAGGAGATCACCACGCCGACATCCGACAACCGGCTGATCGCCTGGCCCTACACCAAGCTGATGGTCGCCAATCCGATGGTCAACCAGGCGGCGGCGATCCTGATCACCAGCCTTGCGAAAGCACGCGCTGCCGGCATTGCCGAAGACCGCATCATGCATATCCACGGCGGCGCCTCGGCCGAGGAGCCGCGCGACTATCTCGACCGCGACCAGTATGTCGAGAGCCACGCGCAAAATGCCGTGCTCAAGGCGGCGATGGCGCTGGCGGGCGGAACGCCGTTCGATGCGATCGAGCTGTACAGCTGCTTCCCCGTGGTGCCCAAGATGGCGCGGCGCACGCTGGGCCTTGGCGCCGACGTGCAGCCGACGGTGGCGGGCGGACTGACCTTCTTCGGCGCGCCGCTCAACGACTACATGGCGCATGCCGCATGCGCGATGGTGCGCCGGCTGCGGGCAGGCGCAAAGCTTGGGCTGCTCTACGGCCAGGGCGGCTTCGTCACCAAACACCATGCGCTGGTGCTGTCACGACAGGCGGCTGCCGAGGCGCTGGCGCAGGACACCAACCTGCAGGCCGAGGCGGATCGGCATCGCGGCGAGGTGCCGTCCTTCGTCACCCAGGCGTCGGGAGTGAGCAAGGTGGAGAGCTTCACGGTGATCTATGGCCGCAACAATGCCATCGAGCACGGCGTGGTGATCCTGCGCACTGGGGAGCACGCCCGCGCGCTGGCACGGGTGCCGGCGCAGGACGCGGCAACGTTGGCGCATCTGATGGATATGGACCGCTCGCCGGTGGGGTCGCGTGGGGCGATCAACACCGCGGCGGACGGCGTTCTGGAATGGCGGGTGGGCTGAGCCGCAACTCTGCCTTCTTCCTTTTCCCCCGCGCGAAGCGAAGCTTCTCTGCGTGGGAGAAGGTGGCGCGGACCAACGGGCCGGCGCAAAGCTCCGCCCGATGACAGACTCCGTCCGCGACGGATGAGGAATTTTTTAACGACGGAGCTTGTGGCTGCCCCTCACCCGTCCGCGCTACGCGCGGCCACCCTCTCCCACAAGGGGTGGAGGGGAAATAAGAGCCGCGCTCACCCTCAGCCCTTTACGTCCTGCTTCTCGGACGCCGTGGCGGGCTTGCTGGCTTTCGGTGAGTTCGACACCCGCACCTGATCGCCATCGCTGAGGCCATCGGGAGGCGTGGTGACGATGCGGTCGTCGGCGGTGATGCCGGAGGCCAGTTCGATGTCGCGACCGAGATCCCGGGCGATGGTGACGGTCTTGAACAGGATCTTGTCGTCGGCGGTAACCGTGGCGACGCGGGTGCCGTCCTTGTTGAAAATCAGCGCGCTGGCGGGGATGTGCAGCGGGGCATTCTCGCGGGCCAAGCTCATCTTCACATTGGCGTAGCCGCCGGGCAGCAGCTCGCCCTTCGCGTTGTCGAGCGCCAGCTGCATGCGCGTGGTGCCGGAGGCGATATCGACCGATTGCGAGGAGGCTTCCACCGTGGCCAAGAAGGTCCTGTTCGGATAGTCGGGCACGGTGATAACCGCCTTGGCGCCGATCCGTATCGCCGGCACGTAGCTCTGCGGTACATCGACGAAGACGCGCAGCTTCTTGATGTCGGAGATCACGAACATCGCGGGCCCCGTGCCGGTGCCGCCCGAGATCAGCGCGCCGACGTCCGTATTGCGCTGGGTGACAACGCCGTCAAACGGCGCGGTGACCTTCTTGTAGCCGGCCAGCGCTTCCAGCCGCTCAACGTTGGCGGTGCCCGAATTAACCGCCGCCTTCTTGTTGGCGAGGTCGGCGCTGCGCTCGTCGATTTCCTGCGCCGATACGAAGTTCGAGGCGACAAGCGACTTCCGGCGATTTAGCGTGGCCTCAGACAATCGCGCGCTGGATTGCTGGCTGACCAGATCGGCGCGGCCCTGCAGCAACTGCTGGTCGAGATCCGGCGCCTCGATCTCGGCGAGCACCTGGCCGGCCTTGACCTGGGCGCCGATATCCGCGCTCCAGCTCGACACATAGCCGCTGACGCGGGCAAAGATCGGCGCCCGCGAATAGGCCTCCAGCCGGCCCGGCAGATCGAGCGTGGCGTTGAGCAGCCGCGCATCGGCTGGCGCCACCGCGACGCTCGGGATTGCCTGGGCATCGGTCCAGCTCTTCAGCTCGCTCTCGGTCTTGGCGCGCGCCATGATACCGGTGACGACGATGGCGCCCGCGGCGCACAGGCCGATGACTCCGACCAGACCCAGCTTGCGGCGGGAGGTCGGCGGCTTCGGATCAATGGACATGCGATAACTCCGGCGAGCCTGCCTCTGGCGCGGGCTCTTGTTTCTTATGGACCATGCTGAACACCACCGGCACGAACATCAGCGTTGCAATCGTAGCAAAAATCAGGCCGCCGATCACGGCGCGGCCGAGCGGCGCGTTCTGCTCACCGCCCTCGCCCAGTCCCAGCGCCATCGGCGCCATGCCGATGATCATCGCGAGCGCCGTCATCAGCACCGGGCGAAACCGGACGAAGCCCGCTTCCGAGGCAGCGGCGATCGGATCGCCGAGGATAGCATAGCGCTCACGGGCAAACGAGATCACCAGCACGGAGTTGGCGGTGGCGACGCCCATGCACATGATGGCGCCGGTCAAGGCGGGTACCGACAGGGTGGTCTGGGTGGTGAACAACATCCAGACGATACCGGCAAGCGCCGCCGGCAGCGCCGTGATGATCACGAACGGGTCGGACCAGGACTGGAAGTTGACCACGATCAGGAGATAGATCAGCACCACGGCGCCGAGCAGGCCGAACAGCAGGCCGGAAAACGCCGAGTTCATGGTCTCGACCTGGCCAAGCAGCACCACGTTGCTGCCGCGCGGTACCTCGGCCTTGGTCTCGTCGATCACCTTGTAGATATCCTTGGATACCGCGCCGAGGTCCCTGCCCTGCGGCGTGGCGTAGATCTGCACCATATACTGGATGTCGTATTGCGACACCACGGCGTTGGAGGCGCTGCGCGTGATGCTGGCGATGCCGCCGAGCATCGGCGCGGTGGCGGCGTTGACCGCGGTGATTGGCAGCGTTTCCAGCGAGCCCAGCGAATCCATCTTGTATTGCGGCGTCTGCATCACGATCGAATATGAGACGCCGTTATCGGGGTTGAGGTAATAGGTCGGCGCGACCTGCGACGAGCCGGCAAGATTGACCACCAGCGAGTTGGTAACATCGCGCTCGGTGACGCCGACATACTGCGCGCGGGTGCGATCAACATCGATGTTGAAGCCGGGGCTGTTCGGCGACTGCTGGATCCGCGCGTCCGCAATGCCGGGGATGCGGCGGATCTTGTTCAGGAGCTTGGTGGCATATTCGAAGTTGGCGGCGAGATTGGCGCCCCTGATCTGCAGGTCGATCGGCGCCGGCGCGCCGAAGTTCAGGATCTGGCTGACGATATCGGCCGGCAGGAACGCGAAACTGACGCCGGGAAACATCCGCGGCAGTTTTTCACGCAAGGCCTGCACATAAATCTCGGTCGGCGGATGGCCTTCTTTAAGCTTAATCTGGAAGTCGCCGTCCTGCGCCCCGATCACGCCGGTGTTGTTGTAGGTCAGGTTGATGCCCGACACCGGCATACCAATATTATCGGTCATGGTGTCGATCTGGTCCGGCGGCACGATGGTGCGGATCGCCTTGGTGATATCAGCGAACTGGTTGGCGGTCTCCTCAACGCGGGTGCCGACCTGGGTGCGGACATGCATCAGGATGCTGCCGGCGTCCACGGTCGGGAAGAAGTTGCGCCCGAGGAACGGCACCAGCAGGAACGACACTGCGACGAACGACAGAAACCCGATCACGAAGACCGGTCGTCGCGTCAGCGCGAGGTCGAGCAGGCCATGATAGCCGCCGCGGAAACGCTCGAACTGTCGCTCGAAGCCGCGCTGGAAATTCACCAGCGGGTTGCGGGTTTTCGGACGCTCGCCCTCGGCATGATGGACGTGCTTCTGCAGCAGATATTTCGCCATTGTCGGGACTAGCGTGCGCGACAGCAGGAACGACCAGATCATCGCGAACATCACCGCCTCGGCCATCGGCACGAACAGGAATCGCGCGATGCCGTTGAGGAAGAACATCGGCACGAACACGATGCAGATGCACAACAGCGAGACGAAAGCCGGCACCACGATCTGGTTGGCGCCGTCCATAATCGCCGGCTCGACGTCCTTGCCGTTCTCCAGGTGATAATTGATATTTTCGATCGTCACCGTGGCGTCATCGACGAGGATGCCGACGGCCAGCGCCAGACCGCCCAGCGTCATGATGTTCAGCGTCTCGCCGATCAGCGACAGCATGATGATCGCGCCGAGGATCGACAGCGGGATCGACACCGCGATGATCACCGTGGAGCGCCAGCTGCCGAGGAAAAGCAGGATCATCACCGAGGTGAGCAAGGCTGCAATCACGCCTTCGGTCGCCACACCCTCGATGGCGCCGCGCACGAAGCCTGACTGGTCGCCGATATAGGCGATCTTCAACCCGTCGGGCAGCGCGGAGCGATAGTCGATCACCTTCTGCTTGATGCCCGAGATGATATCCAGCGTGGATACCGAGCCGGCTTTCAGCACCTGCATCAGCACCGAGCGGTTGCCATCGACATGAACGATGTTGGTTTGCGGCGAGTTGCCGTCGCGTACGCTTGCGACGTCCCGGACATAGACCATGGCGCCGTTGACGGCGCGAATCGGCAGGTTGCCTAGCTCGTCAATCTTCAGCGGCGAGTTGTTGAGATTGATGGAGTATTCGAAGCCGCCGATCTTTTGGGTGCCGACCGGGGTGATCAGGTTCTGGGCGGCCAGCGCATTGGCGACATCCTGGCCGGAAAGGCCGCGCGCCTGAAGAGCGCCGGGATTGAGGTCGATCGTGACCTGGCGCTGCTTGCCTCCGAACGGATAGGGGATCGCTGCACCCGGCACCGTGACCAGCTGCGTGCGCAACTGGTTGAAAGCGATATCCTGCAACTGCTGCTCGTTGAAGCCGTCGCCGGACAACGCGATATTGATGATCGGCACCGTGGAGGCCGAGTAGTTAAGGATCAGCGGCGGCGTGGCGCCAGGCGGCAATTGCTTGATCAGCGTCTGCGAGATCGCGGTGACCTGGGCGTTGGCGGTGCGGATATCGACGTTGGGCTGGAAGAAAATCTTGACGATGCCGAAGCCCGCATAAGAATTCGCCACGATGTGTTCGATGTCGTTGACGGTGGTGGTCAAGGAACGCTCGAACGGCGTGGTGATACGGCCGGCCATCTGGTCCGGCGGCAGGCCGGTATATTGCCAGATCACGCCGATCACCGGGATGCGGATTTCCGGGAAAATATCGGTCGGGGTGCGCAGCGCCGCCAGCGGACCGACGAGCAGAAGCAGCATGGCGAGCACGACAAAGGTGTAGGGCCGGCTCAAAGCTATGCGCACCAAAGCAATCATCGAACAGCCATTCCTGGGTTTGCAGTGGGGTTGAACGGGCGAGCATACCGCCCCTTCGCCCGCAAGGATTTACCCGACCTGCGGCAAAATAGCCAACGACCGGCGCATCACAGCACTTCACTTCGACGACATTGTTAATATTTTCGGCCGTCGTGGCGGTCGCACAACAGTTTCAAGCTTCAAGTAACGAAACGCGAAACATGAACTATTTGTAATGCGCATTTATTGCGCGAAGTTATGCCTTTCGAGGCACTGCAGCGCCTGACAATTGAGCGACACTACGAATCACATCAGTCGCAGCGCGTCCTCGAAAAACGTCTCGCCGCCGAAATTGCCCGACTTCAACGCCAGCGACAGTTCGCCGACAGTTGAGCCCACGGCGCGCAGTACCGGGACGCCGGGCGCGATTTCCGCGCCGACCAGAAAGCCGGGAATACCGAGCCGGTCGACCACCGCGCCGGAGGTCTCACCGCCGGCCACCACCAGCCGGCGCACACCGGTCTTGACCAGCGCCTCGGCCAGGTCGGCCATCGCCTGTTCGATGGCGTGGCCGGCCGCGTCACGGCCGTGACGCGCCTGCAGGATGCCGACCTGCTCCGGCGTCGCACTCGACGCGATCAGGATCGGGCCCTTGCCCAGCCGGTCTTTCGCCCATGCCAGCGCGCGTTCGATTTCCGGTCGACCGGCCATGATATTTTCCGCATCGAGATGCAGCACCGGCATCGTCTGCCCGGCGCGGGCGATCTGTTGCAGGGTCGCCTGCGAACAACTGCCGGCGAGACAGGCGGCCGCGCCGCCGACCGCGGCGATGGTCGGGGTCATGGCACTGGCCTGCACCCGGCCGGATGCGATCAGCGCCCGCGCCAGACCAAGCCCAAGCCCCGAAGCACCGACCGACACGCGATGGCGCAGCGCCACCGCGCCGATAGTTTCAAGATCGCTTGGGAAGACCGCATCCGCAATCGCCGCGCCGAACCCCTTGTCCGCGAGATCGTCCAGTCGGCCGCGCACGGCGCCCTCGCCGCGGGCGATGGTCGCGAGATCGACAAGCCCGACCTTGGAGGCGCTCTGCCACGCCAGCACACGGACTAGATTGGAGTCATGCATCGGGTTGAGCGGATGATCCTTCAGCGGGCTCTCGTTCAGCGGGACCGCACCGACAAACAGGTGGCCCTGATAGACGGTGCGCCCGGTCTCCGGGAACGCCGGCGTCACCAGCACAATCTCCTCAGAAGCGTCTGCGCGCAAGGCGTCCATCACCGGGCCGATATTGCCCTTGTCCGTCGAATCGAAGGTCGAGCAGATTTTGAACAGCACGTGATGGGCGCCGCGGCTGCGAATCCATTTTTCCGCCGCGCGCGAAAGCTCCACCGCGACCTCCGGCGCAATCGAGCGGCTCTTCAGCGATACGACGATGGCATCGATCTCGGGCAGCGCGAGATCGTCGGCGGGAATGCCGATGGTCTGAACGGTGCGCAGACCGCAGCGCGTCAGCGTGTTGGCGAGATCGGAGGCGCCGGTGTAATCGTCGGCAATGCAACCCAGCGCCAGCGTCACGTCTTCACTCCCGCATAGGGCTTGAACCAGCCGAGACCTGCGACGGTGTCGCCCGCCGGGCGATATTCGCAGCCGATATAGTGCTGATAACCGAGCCGATCGAGCTCAGCGAACAGGAACGGATAGTTCAACTCCTCACCGGGCTCGTTGCGCGACGGCACGCTGGCGATCTGGATATGGCCGATCCACGGCAGCATCTCGCGCAGCCGCATGGTGACGTCGCCATGCAGGATCTGGCAGTGATAGATATCGAACTGCAACCCGACATTCGGTAGCTTCATGTCGACGATGATATCGCGGGCGAACGTGAAATCGTTGAGGAAGTAACCGGGCACGTCGCGCGGATTGATCGGCTCGATCACCACCTCGATGCCGTGATCGCCGAAAAAGTTCGCCGCCCATTCCAGCGACTTGCGGAATGCCACGACGGCTTTCGGATCTTTGCGGTCGGCAAGCCCGGCCATCAGATGCAGGCGGCGGACGCCCGTCGCCTTGGCGTAAGGCAGTGCCGTGCGGATACTCTGCTGGAGTTCACCGAACTTGTCCGGCCGCGCAGCAAAGCCCCTCTCGCCAGCATCCCAGTCGCCCGGCGGCAGGTTGAACAGCACCTGCTTGAGGCCGTTGCGCTGCAGCCGCTCGGCGATGACCTCCGGCGGGTGCTCATAGGGGAACAGGAATTCGACTGAGCTGAAGCCCGCCTTGGCTGCGGCATCAAAGCGATCGAGGAACGGGTGCTCAGTGAACATCATTGTGAGATTGGCTGCGAAGCGGGGCATTGAATGTCCTCTTTGTTTTTGCTCAGGCCGGATCGCCCGGCAGCTTCGTGCCGGTCACCCTGGCATACATCCGCGCCACCGAGGCGTCGTCATCGCGGCCCATGCCGGAGGCCGAGGTCATCAAGAACATCTGCAGCGCAGCCGCGCTCACCGGCACTGGAAATTTCGCCGTGCGCGCCATGTCCTGGATGATACCGAGGTCCTTGACGAAGATATCGACCGCACTGCGCGGCGTGTAGTCGCCGTCGAGCACATGCGGCACACGATTCTCGAACATCCAGGAATTGCCGGCCGAGGCGGTGATGACTTCGTAGACCTTGCGGATGTCGAGTCCCTGTTTCGCCGCAAATGCAATCGCTTCCGATGCCGCGGCGATATGCACGCCGGCCAGCAGCTGGTTGATCATCTTAAAGGCCGCGCCCTGGCCGACCTCATCGCCCAGTTCATAGAGCTTGGCGGCCATCGCATCGAGCGCCGGGCGGGCTTTCGCAAAGGCGGCCTTGCTGCCGGAAGCGAGAATGGTCAGTTCGCCCTGCGCGGCACGCTGTGCGCCGCCGGAGATCGGTGCGTCCAGGTAATGCCGGCCGGTGGCCTCCAGCTCTTTGGCGAGGCGGCGGGCGACGTCGGGGTCCATCGTCGCCGAGGAAATGAACACAGCGTCCTTGACCAGCGTCTCCGCCGCGCCGCCGGCACCGAACAGGATGGCCTCGGTCTGCGCGGCGTTGACGACGACGCTGACCACAATATCGGCATTCTGCGCCGCGGCGGCCGGGGTGGCAGCGCCCTGCCCGCCTTCGGCCACGAATTTCGCCACCGCCTCGGCGGAGACGTCGCAGCCGGTTACGTCGAAGCCGGCGTTGCGCAGCGAGGTCGCCATGCCATAGCCCATCGAGCCCAGGCCAATCACGGCGACGCGCGGTTTATCAGTGCCAGCCATGCGGCATTCCCTCGGTTTCCTCATAGCCGGCTTGTGCGCGGCCTTGGCCCTTGGGTATCACGGCTTGGCCATCCTGCCAAAGCGTGGGAAAACCTCACCATGACAGAGACAAAACTCCGCGAAGAGATCTGCCGGCTCGGCCGCTCGCTGTTCGAACGAGGGCTGACGCCGGGCTCGTCCGGCAATATCAGCGTGCGCGTTGACGACGGCGGCTGGCTGGTGACGCCGACCAATGCGTCGCTGGGCTCGCTCGACCCGGCGCGACTGTCGCGGCTCGGCGCCGACGGACGGCTGCTCTCCGGCGATGCGCCCACCAAGGAAGTGCCGCTGCACAGCGCCTTGTACGAGACCCGCGCGGCGTCGCGCGCGGTGGTGCATCTGCACTCGACACATTCGGTGGCGCTCTCGATGCTGCCGGAGATCGATCCGCGCGCCGCACTGCCGCCGATGACGCCGTATTACCTGATGAAATGCGGCGCTACCGCGCTGGTGCCGTATCATCGGCCGGGCGATCCCGCGGTGGCGGAGGCCATCAGGGGGCTGGCCGGCAAGTATTCATCGGTGCTGCTGGCCAATCACGGACCCGTAGTCGCCGGGGATTCGCTGGAGGCCGCGGTCTACGCGATCGAGGAACTGGAAGAGACAGCAAGACTGTATCTGCTGCTGCGCGGGCTGAACCCGCGGTACCTCTCGCCGGCGCAGGTGAAAGACCTGTCGGATGTGTTCGGGCTGGGGTTTCCCGATGACGGGCACGGGCACGGGTGATCGGACGGCAAGGCCTCTCAGCCATCATTGCGAGGAGCCCTTGTGACGAAGCAATCCAGTCTTCCCTTGTGGCCTTCTGGATTGCCGCGTCGCTTCGCTCCTCGCAATGACGGGGAGAGGACGGTGGATCGACACTGAGGGAGGACGCGGTGAAGGAACCCTGCGTTTATATGATGGCCAGCAAAAGGAATGGCACGATCTACGCTGGTGTCACAGGCCAGCCAATCAAACGCTTCTACGAACACCGCGAAGGGCTCGTACCCGGCTTTTCCAAACAATACGGCTGCAAGATGCTGGTCTGGTATGAAATCCACAACACCATGATCTCGGCCATTACCCGCGAAAAGCAGATCAAGGCCGGCAGTAGGGCCGACAAGCTCGCGCTGATTGAGAGTTTCAATCCGGAGTGAAAAGACTTGTACGAATTGTTGTTCTAAGCGCGGTCGCTGTCGCAATGAGGCGCTCCAGCTTCTCAGCCGTCATTGCGAGGAGCGAAGCGACGCGGCAATCCAGAAAGCCGCAAGCTCGGAAAGAACTGGATTGCTTCGTCGCAAGAGCTCCTCGCAATGACGGGGAGAGGTCGGAGAATAACAGCTATTACAGCCCCAGATACGCCTTGCGCACGTCCGGATTGCCGATGATATCCGCGGCGTTGCCCTGCATCTGGACGCGGCCGGTTTGCAGGATGTAGGCGCGGTCGGCGATCTCAAGCACTTCGGCCATGCGCTGCTCGACGATCAGGATCGTCATGCCGGTGTCGCGAATCTTGATGACCGCCTGGAAGATCTCGTCGACCAGCTTCGGCATGATGCCCTGCGAGGGCTCGTCCAGCATCAGGAGCCGCGGCCGGGTCATCAGCGCGCGGCTGATCGCCAGCATCTGCTGCTCGCCGCCCGACAACGTTTCAGCGCGCTGTTCGAGGCGTTCCGCGAGGCGCGGGAACAGCTCGAACACCAGCTTCAACGGCTCGTCACGATCGGCCTGGCCTCGGTACATATAGCTGCCCAGCCGCAGATTATCGCCGACCGAAAGCCTGGGAAACAGCCGGCGATTTTCCGGGACGTAAGCGACCCCGCGCGCGGTGATCAGGTGCTGCGCGATGCCGTCGATGCGCTCGCCGTCGAAAGTGACGGAGCCCGAACGCGGGCGCTCGGCGCCGGCGATAGTCTTGATCAGCGTCGACTTGCCCGCGCCATTGGACCCGCAGACCGCGACAATCTCGCCCTTGGCGACGTCAATCGTGACGTCCGAAATGGCGACCAGCCCCTGATAGGCGGTGGTGACTTCACGCACCGACAGCATGGCGATCCCCAAGATATGCGCTGATGACTTCGGGATGCCGGACGACATCCGCGGGTTTGCCCTCGACAAGGACCTTGCCGAGGTTGAGCACGATGGCGCGGTCGACCAGCGGCATCACGATTTCCATGACGTGCTCGACCATCAACACGGTGACGCCGGTCTCGCGCACCTTGCGCACCAAAGCGACGCCGGATTGCGCCTCGAGCGGCGTGAGGCCCGTGAGGCATTCGTCGAGCAGCAGCAGCTTCGGCTCGGTGGCCAGCGCGCGCGCGACCTCAAGCCGGCGCTTTTCGGAGGGAATGAGTTGGCTGGCGAGCACATTGGCGCGCGCGCCGAGGCCGCAGAATTCCAGCACCTCATGCGCCTTGCGGCGGGCGTCGCGCATCACCGTGGTGCGGATCAACGCGCCGACGATGACGTTGTCGATCACCGTCATGGTCTCGAAGCTCTTCACCACCTGGAAGGTGCGGGCGATGCCGCGCTGGCAGCGCGCCGCCGCCGGCATCTTGGTGACGTCCTCGCCGTTGAACCAGATCGAGCCCTGCGTCGGCGGCAGCACGCCGGCGATCAGGTTGAACAAGGTCGACTTGCCGGCGCCGTTGGGGCCGATCAAGCCGACGATCTCGCCGGCGCCGACGGAGATCGAAACATCGCTATTGGCGATCAGGCCGCCGAAGCGCTGCCAGACGCCGCGGGTTTCGAGCAGGGGTGTCGTCATTGCGGCACTCCTTTGGAAGCCGGTTTGCGTGAGAACAGCCCGATCAGGCCTTCCGGCCGCGCCAGCGAGATCAGCACGATCACCGCGCCGTACAGGATGAGATCGACGCCGCGGCCGGAGCCGCCAAGGTAGTTGCGCGTCAGTTCGGTGAGCGGGATCAGGATCACCGCGCCCAGGATCGGCCCCCACAGCGTACCGATGCCGCCGAGCACCGCCGGCAGGGCCATCAGCAGCGAGAACTGGAACGTCATGACGCTGTCGGGGTCGATGTAGGAGACGTATTGCGCGTACAGCGCGCCACCGATCGCAGTGAGAAAGGCGGAGATCGCGGCCGCGCCCATCTTGGAATTGAACACCACCACGCCGAGGCTTTCGGCCGCATCGGGATTGTCCTTCACCGCGCGCCACCAGAAGCCCCATTTGGAGTTTTCCAGCTTCCAGGTGACGAACCAGGCGACGCAGCAGAACACCAGCGCAAAGTAATAATAGGGCAGCTTGCTGCGGGTGAACTGGAACCGGGCCCAGCTATCGCCGCGCACCGGCACGTCGATGCCCAGCGCCGCGCCCGCATAGTCCCAGTTATGGAACAGCAGCAGTCCGATTTCCGCGATCACGATGGTGGCGATGACGAAATAATGGCCGCGCAGCCGGAACGTCGGATAGCCCAGCCCCAGCGCGATGACCGACGAGATCAGTCCACCTGCGATCATGCCGAACCACGGCAGCACGCCGAACTTGGTCAGCAGCAGCGTGGTGGTGTAGGCGCCGAGGCCGAAATACAGCGCGTGGCCGAGCGAGATCTGG
The DNA here is from genome assembly GCF_028290495.1 of Tardiphaga sp. Lineage (GTDB taxonomy): Bacteria > Pseudomonadota > Alphaproteobacteria > Rhizobiales > Xanthobacteraceae > Tardiphaga. The sequence goes on along the minus strand of NZ_JAQGJT010000097.1, from coordinate 21,710 downwards.
CCGCAATAGCCGCCAAGGATGTTCCAGCTCTGCGACAGCGCCGCCCACATCAGGGTCAGCACCATGATATTCTGGACGTTCACGTCCTTGACGAAGATCGGCACCACGGCGGCGAGCGCCGCCAGGAAGATGGCCAGTATCAGATCGCGACGGCGGGACTGGGTGAAGACATTGTCCATCAGATCGATCCGAACAGGCCGCGGGGCCGGATGAACACCACCAGCAGATAGACGGCGTAGATGCCGACCGACTTCAGCGACGGCGGCAGGATCAGCGCGGTGGAGGCTTCCACCAGACCGACGATGATGCCGCCGGCAAAGGCGCCGAACACCGAACCGAAGCCACCCAGCGCCACGGTGACATAGGCGATCAGCGCAAACGACGCGCCAACATCGGGATAGATATAGAAGAACATCGCCATCACCACGCCGGCGAGGCCGACCAGCGCGGAGCCGAGGCCCCAGCCGAGCGCGAAGACCTTGTTCTTGTCGATGCCGACCAGCGCCACCGCGCCGGCGTCCTCGCGGGTCGCCTCAAGGGCGCGGCCGAAATCGGTCTTCTTGATGAAGAAGTACAGCGCGCCAAAGGCCAGCAGCGAGATAAGCGCGCCGACCAGTTGCGGCACCGGCAGGAAGATGCCGCCGAGCGAGATGGTCTTGCCGCCGAGCCAGGAGGTCGGGATGCTGCGATAGTCCGGCGTGAAGAAGAACTGCGCGAGGCCGCGGATCAGGATGGCGAGGCCGAAGGTGGCGAAGATCTGCACCATACCGATATTGGCCTTGGCGCGCATCGCAAAGCGTACCACCAGAAGGTAGATCGCTGCGCCGAACACGAACATCCCGGCCGCTACCAGCGGCGCCGCCAGCAGCGGATCGATGGCGAAGAAGGCGAACAAAAAGAACGCGCCATACATCGCCAGCATCAGGAATTCGCCGTGGGCAAAGTTGGTGACGTCCATCAGGCCGAAGATCAGCGCGAGGCCAACCGCGATCAGTCCGTAGAGCAGCCCCATCAGCAAACCGCTGGCAAGACTCTGGATAATTGTCGCGGCGGTCAAGGGGGACATCCTCTCAGTCGTCGTCCCCGCGAAGGCGGGGATCCATAACCACCGGCGGCGCAAGAAGCAGACGGTGGTGAGGCTATTCTAGAAATACTGGCTCGGAGGGTGTGGGTCCCCGCCTTCGCGGGGACGACACCGAGTTTATTGCGGGCGCCGTCGCGTGAAGCAACGGCGCGCGCGCCTTACTTCATCGGCCAGCTGGCTTCGGCGATCGCGCCCTGCGGCGGGAAGACGGTGACGAACTTGCCGCCGGTGTACTGCAGCAGCACCGGATCGGCGAAGTTATTCTGGCCCATCTCGTCGAACTTGACCTTGGCCCACGGCATGATGGTCTGCTCGCCCGGCATGTCGGTGGCGACGAGGGCTTCGCGGATCTTCTCGCCGTCGGTCGACTTGGCACGGTTGATGGCATCGGCCATCACGATCAGGCCCATGAACTGGCGCGACGAGTAGTCGTTGAAGTCCTTGCCCGACTTCTCCTTGTACATGTCGTTGATCTTGCCGACCATCGGACGCTTGGCGGCGAGATCGAGCGAGAACGAACCGCGCGAGATCACGCCCGGGATCTTGTCGCCGACGGCGTCATACAGCGCCTTCTCGGAGAAGCCGGCATCCTGTGCCACGATCGCATTGGCCTTGTAGCCGAGTTCGCCCATCGTCTTGATGAGCAAAATGCCGTCAGTGGTGTAGCTGGAGGGCATCAGCACATCGGCGTTCGCCGCCTTGAGCTGCTGCACTTCAGCGGTCAGCGACGGCGAATTGGCACGGTACTTGATGTCGGCCACGATCTTGTAGCCGCGATCGGCCGCGAGCTTGAGCTGCGCATTCGCCGAGTCGGTGCCGAAAATGGTGTCTTCGTGGAACAGCGCCAGCGTCTCGATCTTCTGGCCCTTCTTCTTCAAGGCGTCGAAGAAGTCGAACATCGCGGTCGAGAACATCTCGTCATGCGGCGCAGCACGGAAATAATACTTCAGGCCGCGGCGATGCAGGCTCGGCGACGAGTTGTCGGCCGAGATGAACGGGATCTGGTAGCGCTCGCAGATCTGGCTGACGGTGACGGCCACCGCGCTCTGGTAGGTGCCGACGATGGCGCAGACCTTTTCCTGCGTGATCAGACGCTCGGCTTCGGCGCGACCCTTCTGCGGATCAGCCTGATGGTCCGCGAAAACCAGCCGCACCTTGGCGCCGCCGAGGCCGGAGAAGCCTTCGCCGCGGGCCAGCGGCAGGTCGAAGTCATAATTCTTGTTGATGATGTCGGCGGCAGTCTCGAACGCCTTCTGGGCATCGACGCCAATCTGCGCGCTGGCGCCGGACAGCGGATAGATCACGCCGATCACGACTTCAGTCGCCTGCGCACGCGCGGCGGTAGCAAGCGGCATCAGGGCCGCAGCGGCGGCGCCCCCCAGCAGTACGTTTCGGCGAGATATCGTCATGTCGTGATCCTTTGTGACCGGCGGCTATCGATGGAGCTAAACAAGGTTACGGTAAAGCCTGAAAGAACGGCAAGCTGCTTGTTATAAAACAGCCAGATGCTTGTTCTTGAGGTCGGTGATGAGCATCACCCCCGGCGCATGCGTGATCGCAAACGGCACGCGCGCTGCAGCAATGACGCTCTGCGGGGTGACGCCGCAGGCCCAGAACACCGGGATCTCATCCTCATTGATGCGCACGGCGTCGCCATAGTCGGGCTTGTTGATATCCGCGATGCCGATCGACTGCGGCAGTCCGAGATGCACCGGCGCGCCGTGCACGGAGGGAAAGCGCGAGGTGATCTGCACCGCGCGGATCGCATCGGCCGGCTTCAGCGGCCGCATCGATACCACCATCGGCCCGGCAAACGGGCCGGCCGGCTTGCAGGCGATATTGGTGCGGTACATCGGGACCAGCACGTCCTGCTCGATGTGGCGGATCGGCAGGTCGTCGGCCATCATCGCCTCCTCGAACGAGTAGGAGCAGCCGATCACGAACGACACCAGATCGTCGCGCCAGTAATTCATCACCTCTGCCGGGCGGTCGATCGCCTCGCCGTCACGCCACACCACATACTGGGGAATGTCGGTGCGGATATCGAGATCAAGGCCGAGCGCGGGAATGCGGGGATCGCCGACCTCGGACATGCCGATGATCGGACAGGGTTTCGGATTGAGCTGGCAGAAGCGGTGGAAGGCGGCAGCCTGAGACTCCGGCAGGATGACCAGATTGCCCTGGACATAGCCCGGCGCGACGCCGGCGGTGCTGCCATATTTGCCCGCGCGGTACTCGCGGCGGGCAGCAGCGCTCGGCGACAACGGTGCGTCACCATTCTGGGTCGGGCGAACTGCTGAAAAACTGGCCATCTACGTGTCCTGCCTAATTCCACCTCGACAGGGAATGGAACCTAGGACTACTATAATGTCTAATCGTTGTTTCTAATCACTAGTGATAAATTAAATTTATCAAAAGCCGGATAGCAATAGCAGCAATGGCGGATTTCAAGGCGCTGGAGACTTTCTTGTGGGTCGTCAATCTCGGCAGCTTCCGCGGCGCCGCCCACAAGCTCAACACCACCCAGCCGGCGATTTCACAGCGTATCGCGCAGCTTGAGCGCGAACTGGGCGTGCGGCTGCTGCACCGTGACCGCAAGGTGGCGTCGCCGACGCCGGCTGGCCGGCAACTGATGGTCTACGCCGAGAAGCTGATCGGGCTGCGCTCGGAGATGATCGCGGCGGTCGGCGATCGCTCGGTAATGCGCGGCGTACTGCGGCTCGGCGTCGCGGAAACCATCGTCCACGCCTGGCTGCCGAGACTGATCAAGAGCGTCAACGCGGCCTACCCCAACCTGACGCTCGAGATCGAGGTCGATATCACGCCGAACTTGCGCGCGCGATTGCTGGCGCAGGAGATCGAACTGGCGCTGCTGATGGGCCCCATCGCTACCTCGACGGTACGCAACAAGGTGCTGGGCGACTATCCGGTCGGTTTCCTCGCCAGCCCCGCACTCGGCCTCGGCAGCGAAGTACTGACGGTACAGGATCTGGCGAAGCATCCGATCATCACCTTCCCGCGCAAGACCCAGCCCTACGAGATCGTGCGCTCGCTGTTCAACCAGCCGGATCTGCCACCGATCCGGCTGCACGCCAGCGCCTCGCTCGCCACCGTGATCCACATGGCGATCGAAGGACTCGGCATTGCCGTGATCCCGACCGCGATCGTACCAAACGAACTCGCCGACGGCCGGCTGCAATTGCTCAATACCGATCTGCAGATGCCACCGCTGACGTTCTCCGCGAGCTGGCTGGCCTCGCCCGATACGGTAGCCATCGAACTCGTCGCGGGCCTTGCTGCGCAGATCGCGCAGGGCAGCCCGTTGGTTGACGTCCCTGTTGCGCCGCGTCATTGAAGAAGACCTCCTCAACGCGAACTTCCCGGGACAGACTGCATGACCAAGCTTGGCGATAATCTCAAAATCGATTCCGCGCGGCTTTGGGACACGATTCACGAAACCGCGAAGTTCGGCGGCACGCCGAAGGGCGGCGTACGGCGGCTGACGCTGAGCGTTGAGGACAAGCAGGTACGCGACTGGTTCCGCGCCGCCTGCGAAGCAGCGGGCTGCGAGGTGCATATCGATGCGCTGGGCTCGATGTTTGCGCTCCGTAAGGGACGCGACATGTCGAAGGCCCCGATCGGGATCGGCTCGCATCTCGACACGCAGCCGACCGGCGGCAAGTTCGACGGTATTCTGGGTACGCTGGGCGCGCTCGAAGTGGTCCGCACGCTGAACGACGCTGGCATCGAGACCGAACTGCCGATCTGCATCGCCAACTGGACCAACGAGGAAGGCTCGCGCTTCGCCCCGGCGATGATGGGCTCTGCCGCCTATGTCGGCGATTTCACCACTGACGATATTCTCGCGCGCAGGGACATCGCCGGTGTCACCGTCGGCGAGGCGCTGGACGCGATCGGCTACCGCGGCACCACCCCGGTCGGCACGCAGAAGTTCACCGGATTCGTCGAGTTGCATATCGAACAGGGTCCGATCCTGGAGGCCGAAGGCAAGACCATCGGCGTGGTCGATTCCGGCCAGGGCGTGCTGTGGTTCGATGGCAAGATCACCGGCTTTGAAAGCCATGCCGGCTCGACCCCGATGCCGTTGCGCCGCGACGCGCTGGCGACCTTGTCCGAGATCGTGCTCGCCACCGAACGCGTCGTCAGCAACATCGGCGCGCTCGGCACCGTCGGCGAAGCAGTGATCGCCAATCCGTCGCGCAATGTGATCCCGGGCGAGATCGCCTTCACGATGGATCTGCGCAGCGTCGATGACGGCAAGCTCGAGGCCATCGAAAAGGGCGTGCGCGACGCCATCAAGGAGATTGCCGCGCATCGCAAGGTCGAAGTCACCTTCGACAAGGTCTGGCACAAGCCGCCGACGCACTTCCACAAGGACTTCGTTAATGCGGTCGAGCAGGCCGCAGAGACGCTCGGCTATTCGCATCGCCGCATCACTTCCGGCGCCGGGCACGATTCCTGCAACCTCAACAACATCATGCCGACCGCCATGGTGTTCGTGCCCTGCAAGGACGGCATCAGCCACAACGAGTTGGAAGACTCCACCCAGGTTGATTGTGCCGCCGGCGCCAACGTGCTGCTGCACACCGTGCTGGGCCTGGCCGGCGTCGCATCCAAATAACGACAGAGAACGATAGAGAACGATGATGCGCGCAGTATTTGTCGATGCCAGCAAACCGCTGGCTGATCTTGTCGAGAGCCAGGCGCAGGCCGGCGATATCGCGGTGAAGATTCATCGCGATGAAGATGTGACGCCGGAGCAATTGCCCGGCGTCCTCGACGGCGCCGAGATCGCCGTCATCGACCACACGTACCTGCCGACCGACATCGCCCGCAAATGCACCGGGCTGAAGCACGTCGTGTTTCTGGGCACTGGCGCGCGCAGCTACATGAACCCGGAAGAACTCGCAGGCCTCGGCATCGAGGTGCACCTGATCCGCGGCTATGGCGACACCGCGGTCGCCGAATGCGCGATCGCGCTGATGTGGGCAGGCGCCCGCGGCTTGGCGCGCATGGACCGTGAGATGCGTGCCGGCAACTGGCTGCGCGACGACGGCATGGAATTGACCGGCAAGACGCTCGGCCTGATCGGCTTCGGCGGCATCGCCGCGCAGGCCGCGCGCATCGCGCTCGGCTCAGGCATGAAGGTGATCGCGTGGAACCGGACGCCGAAAGAATATCCCGGCGTGGAGTTCGTCGGCATCGACGAACTGCTGGCGCGGAGCCATGTCGTCTCGCTGCATCTGCTGCTCAACGATGGCACCCGTGGCTTTCTGTCGCGTGAACGGATCGCACAGATGAAGCCAGGCGCGATCCTCGTCAACACTGCGCGCGGCGCGGTGGTTGACGAGGCCGCGATGATCGACGCGTTGAATTCCGGGCATTTGCGCCATGCCGGCCTCGACGTGTTCGATATCGAACCGCTCCCGGTCGGGCATGTGCTGACGACGCTGCCGAACGTCACGCTGTCCGCGCACTCCGCGTTCCGCACGCCGGAAGCGAGCGACAATCTGATCGCAGCGGCGTGGGCACATTGCAGAAGGATTGCGGGCTAAGGCTCACTCAATGAGGCGGCCCTTCCCCTCTCCCCAAGCAGCGAAAGCTGCGCAGGTGGGAGAGGAGAAGGAAGCAAGAGCGCCTACTCCACCATCTCCGCCACGGCCTTGCCGCAGGCTGACGTATCCGCCTGACCGCCGAGATCGCGGGTACGCAGCGTGCGCTCGCCCAGCGTGCGCTCGATCGCCTTGACGATGGAATCCGCCGCGGTCTTCTCGCCGAGGTGCTCCAGCATCATCGCTCCGGACCAGATCATACCGATCGGGTTGGCGATGCCTTGGCCTGCGATATCCGGCGCCGAACCGTGCACCGGCTCGAACACCGACGGAAACAGCCCGGCCGGATTGATGTTCCCGGACGGCGCGATGCCGATGGTGCCGGTGCAGGCGGGGCCGAGATCCGACAGGATGTCGCCGAACAGGTTGGAGCCGACCACAACGTCGAACCAGTCGGGATGCAGCACGAAATTCGCGGTGAGAATGTCGATGTGGTACTTGTCCCACTTCACATCCGGATAGCTCTTCGCCATCGCCTCCACGCGCTCGTCCCAATACGGCATGGTGATCGAGATGCCGTTCGACTTGGTCGCCGAGGTCAGATGCTTCTTCGGGCGCGACTGCGCGAGGTCAAAGGCAAACTTCAGGATGCGGTCGACGCCAATGCGCGTCATCACCGTCTGCTGGGTGACGAATTCGCGGTCGGTATCCGGGAACATGCGGCCGCCAACAGACGAATACTCGCCCTCGGTGTTTTCGCGAACCACCCAGAAATCGATGTCGCCGGGGTTGCGGCCGACCAGCGGGCTGGGCACGCCGGGCATCAACCGGACCGGGCGCAGGTTGACGTACTGGTCGAACTCGCGGCGGAACTTGATCAGCGAGCCCCACAACGAAATGTGATCCGGAATTTTCGCCGGCAGGCCGACGGCGCCGAAATAGATCGCGTCATGCTTGCCGATCTGGTCCTTCCAGTCGTCAGGCATCATCTGGCCGTGCTTTTCGTAATAGTCGTAGGACGAGAAGTCGTAATGGTCGAAATGCAGCTTGACGCGGTGCAGCTTGGCGGCGGCTTCCAGTACGCGCAAGCCTTCCGGCATGACTTCCTTGCCGATGCCGTCGCCGGGGATGACGGCGATACGATATTCCTTGGTGGTCACGGGATGTCCTTCCATCGGCAGCGGCTGCGGGCAGCCGGCCTGTCTAAATCATCGGCATGATGTGGACCAAACTGCCGCGCCGATCAACGTTGCAGTGCAGCGCATTTGATGTGCGGTCATGTCGCAGTTTAGCTTGCCGCGGTCGTCCATCTGCGTAGTATCCGCGCACGGCTGAACAACAGCCCCGGCCAAAGAGCCGAACAAAGGGTCGAGGAAACCATCATGGCAGACAGAATCCCGTATTCCCGTTCATGGACCTTGCGCGCCGCCGTAGCCGCCGCCGCTTTGGGCTGGAGCGCCACCGCCGGCTTTGCCGCCGACCCCATCAAGATCGGCGTCATCGCCGAAGCCCAGGCGATCGCCGGCGCCTCGATCCCGCAGGCAGCCCAGCTCGCCGCGGAAGAGATCAACGCCAAGGGTGGCGTCGATGGCCGGATGATCGAGATCGTGTCCTACGACAACCATTCGTCCTCCGCCGACTCGGTGCGCGCCTTCCAGCGCGCCGTCAACGAGGACAAGGTCCACGCCGTAATCGGCAGCTATATCAGCGAGGTGGTGCTGGCGCTGATGCCGTGGGCATCGCGGCTGAAGACGCCGTTCATCACGCCGGGTGCGGCTTCCAACGAAATCCCGAAGGCGGTCAACAAGGACTACGAGAAGAACAAATACACGTTCCACGGCTACCTGACGTCCGCCTCGCTGGCGCTCTCGGTGTGCGACGCCGCCAAGGACCTGCTGGTCGATGGCAAGAAGATGAAGACCGCCGTGATCATGAGCGAGGACGCCGCCTGGACCAAGCCGCTCGACATCGGTTACGAGGAATGCCTGCCGAAGATCGGCCTCAAGGTGCTCGACCATATCCGCTTCTCGCCGGATACCACCGACTTCACCCCGATCTTCAACAAAATCGAGGGCGCCAAGCCGGACATCATCATCACCGGCATCAGCCATGTCGGCGTGCAGCCGACGGTGCAGTGGAAGAACCAGCAGGTGCCGATCCCCATGCTCGGCATCTCGTCGCAGGCGACCAATTCGACCTTCGGCAAGGACACCAACAACGCCTCCGACGGCGTGCTGTATCAGGGCGTGTCCGGCCCGGGTGTCGCAGTGACCCCGAAGTCGATCCCGTTCGCGGAAGGCTTCAAGAAGAAGTTCGGCAACTATCCGTCTTATGCCGGCTACACCGCCTATGACGAGGTCTATTTCCTCGCCGATGCCATCAAGCGCGCCGGCTCGACCGACGCCGACAAGATGGTGACGGCGCTGGAGGCCACCGACTGGGAAGGCACCATCGGCCGCATCCAGTTCTACGGCAAGGACGAGCCCTTCACCCATGGCCTGAAATACGGCAAGGGCCTGATCACCGGACTGATGCTGCAGTGGCAGGACGGCGCCCAGGTCAGCGTCTGGCCGCCGGAAGTGGCGAAGGCGCAGATCAAGTTCCCGGCCTTCATCAAGGTGACAACGAACTGACGGCCACGCGTCAGTGCGAGGTCAAGGAAAGCTGGCTCGCCAGCTTTCCCCTTAGCCCTTGCGACGAAGCAATCCAGCCTTTCTTTGCGGCTTTCTGGATTGCTTCGCCCCGCGAAGGTTGGCAACGCCAACCTTCGCGGGCTCGCAATGACGGAACCACCATGACAGCGCAGATGTTTCTTCTTCCTCCAGTGACGGCGCCTTTGGCCGCAGCGTGCTAAATGCTTTTCCTGCAAATCCTGATCGACGGTTTCGCCATCAGCGCGCTTTACGCGCTGGGGGCCACCGGGTTCACCCTCATCTTCGGCGTCTCCGGCGTTCTTAACCTGTCCCACGGCGCCATCATGGTGGCCGCCGCGGTGGCGGCCTGGGCGGCCTCCTCGGTGCTTGGGGTGGGCAACTATGCCGGCGCGCTGATCGGCGTCGGCACGGCGCTGGTGGCATCGCTGCTCACCTATTTCCTGGTGGTGCAACCGATCCAGCGCTCCAACCGGATCCCCAATGAGGAGAAGGAAATCTTCGTCCTCACCGGCACGCTGCTGTGGGGGATCATGATCCAGGAGGTGATCGCCTACTTCTTCACCAACAACGCCAAGACCGTGCTGCCGATCATCGAGGGCGTGGTGAATATCCTCGGCGTGCGCACGCCGCAGAACGAGATCTTCACCGCGCTGGTGTGCTGCCTCGTCATCGCGCTGCTGTGGCTGCTGGTGAACCGCACCCGCACCGGCAAGGCGGTGCTGGCCGCCTCGATGAACCCGCGCGGCGTCACACTGCTCGGGCTCGAACTCACCAACATCTACATCGTGGTATGGGGCATCTACGGCCTTCTCGCCGGGATCGCCGGCGTGTTGCTCGGCATGTTCCTCGGCGTGTCGTCCTACAGCGTCGGCCCGCTGACCGCATCGGCGTTTTCGATCGTCGTGCTCGGCGGGCTCGGCAGCGTGTCCGGCTCGCTGATCGCCGCCTTCGTGGTCGGCTACCTGGAAACCCTCACTGCCTATCTGGTCTCGCCGGCCTACCGCACCATTCCGGCCCTGCTGCTGCTGGTAATGGTGATGTACATCCGGCCGCAAGGCCTGCTCGGGAGGCGATGAACATGTCCTTTTTCAAAACGCGGCTGTTCTGGATTTCGCTCGGCATCGTCGTCATCGCCTCGACGCTGCCGCTTTATGTCTCCGGCTACATTCTCGGCCTGCTCACGGTGGCCTATTACTTCGGCGTATTCGCGATGTCGTGGGACCTGCTGTTCGGCTTCGCCGGCGAGGTCAATTTCGGCCCGACCTTCCTGATCGGCGTCGGCGCCTATACGGCGGGTATCCTCAACAACCAGTACGGCTGGTCGGTCTATCTGTGCATCATGCTCGGCGCGATGGCCTCTGTCGTCGCCGGCTTCGTGCTCGCGCTACCGGCGCTGCGCGTGCGCGGGCCATATTTCGGGCTGACCACGCTGGTCGCGGTTCTGATGCTGCAGAACTTCATCGTGGTGTTCGCCGACCTCACCGGCGGCGAGATCGGCCTTACCATTCCCGACGTCATCACCATCGACGCGTCAGCCAATTACTGGATCGCACTCGCCTTCATGAGCATCAGCGCGTTCATCCTGTACGGCCTGTCGCAATCGCCGATCGGTCTCGTGCTGCAAGCAAGCGGACAGGACCCGGTGCAGGCCGGCGCGCTCGGCTTTAACATCGTCAAGCACAAGCTGTTCGCCTTCATCGTCAGCGCGTTCTTCTCAGGGCTATCGGGCGCGATGCTGGTGTTCTACTTCGGCACGGCTTCCGTCGGCACCGTGGTCGATGTCGCCGTCGGCGTGCAGGTGATCGTCGCTGCCGTGCTGGGCGGCCGCCGCACTGTGCTGGGCGCTGCACTCGGCGCGATCTTCCTGATCGTGGCGGGCGAATTCCTGCGCCCCACCGGCGAACTCGCCACCTTCATCGTCTCCGCCGTGGCGCTGCTCGCCATCCTGTTCTTCCCCGGTGGTTTTCTCGGCAAAGCCCTGTCCCGCGAGGCCCGTGCGTAATGGATGCCGTCACCAACCACCCGCCCGTCCTCGAAGTCCGCGGCCTGACGAAACGTTTCGGCGGCCTCACCGCGGTGAAGAAACTGTCGTTCGAGCTGCGCGCCGGCGAGATATTCGGACTGATCGGCCCGAACGGCTCCGGCAAGTCCACCGCGATGAAATCAGTGATGGGAATCGAACGACCGACCGCCGGCGAGGTGATCTTCCAGGGCGAAGACATCGCCGGCCAACCCGCGCACAAGATCGCGCGAATGGGCTTCGGTATGGTGTTCCAGCATTCGCGGCCGCTGAACCGGCAGACCGTGCTGGAAAACATCATGGTGGCGCTGCTGCCGGACAGCCTGTTCATGCTGTTCGCCGACAAGAAGCTGACCGAGCGCGCCAAGTGGATCGCCGACCGCGTCGGCCTGGGCAATGTCATGCACCGCCGGCCGCCGACGCTGCCGTTTGCCGACCTGCGCCGGCTGGAGCTCGCCAAGGCGATTGCCCGGGACCCCAAGGTGGTGCTGGTCGATGAGCCCTTCGCCGGATTGACGCTGGCCGAGGTCGGCACCTTCTCCGAACTGATCCGCAGCTTTCGCGACGAGGGCCGCGCCGTGCTGCTGGTCGACCACAACGTCAAGAGCGTCGCGGCCTTGGTTGATCGCGTGCTGGCGATGTATCTCGGCGAGGAGATCTGCACCGGCGCAGCCAGCGAGGTGATGCGCAACGAGACCGTGCGCCGGGTCTATCTCGGCGGCGCGATCGAGACCGCAGCAAGGCCCGAGGCCGATTTCACCGACAAGGTGCCGCTGTTGCAGGTCGAGAACGTCAGCGTGCACTACGGCAAGGCGCAGGCGCTGGAGAACGTCTCGATCCACGTTCACAAGGGCGAGTTCGTCTCGGTCGTGGGCCTCAACGGCGCCGGCAAGACCACGTTGTTCAACACCATCTCCGGCTTCCTGCCCTACACCGGCGAGATTATCCGCGACGGCGAGAAACTCCGCGGCATCAGCCCGGCCAAGATCGCGCGCTCCGGCGTGGTGCAGTGCCCGGAATCCCGCGAGCTGTTCGGCGAGATGAGCGTGCGCGAAAACCTCGACCTCGGCGGCCAGCATCTCACCGAGGAGGTCAAGGCCAAGCAGATGGCCTGGCTGTTCGAGCTGTTCCCGATCCTCATGGAGCGTCAGGGCCAGATGGCGCAGACCTTGAGCGGTGGCGAGCAGCAGATGCTGGCGATCGGCCGCGCGCTGATGATGCAGCCGAAAATCCTGATCCTCGACGAGCCGACGCTCGGCCTCGCCCCGGTGATCCTCGAACTGCTCTCCAGGGCGCTGGAAAAGCTGCGGCAGACCACGGATATCACCGTGCTGCTCGGCGAGCAGAACGTCACGGTCGCGCTGCCCCATGCCGACCGCGTCTATGTGCTGGAGCATGCCCGCATCGTCTGGGAAGGCGACCCCGCCCGGTTTGCTGCCGAGGCCGGCGAGGGGTATTTGTAGCGCCTCAACTACGCCCCCGTCATTGCGAGGAACCCTTGCGACGAAGCAATCCCGTTCTTTCCTTGCTTATGGCCTACTGGATTGCCGCGTCGCTTCGCTCCTCGCAATGACGGGGCTGGCAACGGCGCCCCTATTTCACAACAGCGAGCCTCCCATGGACCTTCATCTGCACGGCAAGCGCGTCCTGATCACCGGGGCCTCGAAGGGAATTGGGGCCGCGGCCGCCGAAGCCTTCGCTGCCGAGGGCTGCCATCTGCATCTGGCTGCCCGCAACGTGGCGCTGCTGGAGGCGCTGGCCGATCGCCTGCGCGCGCGGCACCAGGTTGACGTCACCATCCATCCCGTCGACCTGCGCAAGCCCGACGAACTGGCCGCCCTGGCCGACGCCGCCTCGGGGATCGACATCCTCGTCAACAATGCCGGCGACATTCCCGGCGGCTCGATCGACAAGATCGACGAGCCGACCTGGCGTCACGCCTGGGATCTCAAGGTGTTCGGCTTTATCAACCTGACGCGGCTGGTCTACGCCCGGATGAAGACGCAGGGCTTTGGGGTCATCATCAACGACATCGGCGCGGCCGGCGAGAAATTCGACGCCAACTACATCTGCGGCAGCGCCGGAAACGCCGCCCTGATGGCCTTCACCCGCGCGCTCGGCGGCAAGAGCCTGAAGGACAACATCCGCGTCGTCGGCATCAACCCCGGCCCGGTCGAGACCGAGCGCCACATCACGCTGATGAAGACGCGCGCCAAAGCTCAGTTCGGCGACGAGAACCGTTTTCGCGAATTACAATCCGGCCTGCCACTCGGCCGCGCGGCGCATCCGCGGGAGATCGCGGATCTGATGACGTTCCTGGCCTCCGAGCGTGCCGGCTATACATCGGGCGTGATCTACACCGTGGATGGCGGGCTCAGCGCCGGGTGGGGATAGGATAGGTCTCGTGTCCAGGACGCGTGGCCACAAACTCAACTGTCATCGCCCGGCTTGACCGGGCGACCCAGTAATCCGAGCCGGCAATAAATGAATTGTGACCACGCCGTCTACTGGGCCACCCGCTTTCGCGGGTGGTGACAACTGAGCGAGAGGCGCGGTGGCGCAATAGCGTTCTTAAATCCGCTCCACCATCTGCTTGATCAGCGTGGTGATACGACCGGTGGGCGATTCCAGTTCGGCCATCACGGTGAAATGGTTGGCGCCGGGGATTTCCTCGTAGGTCACCGGCAGACCGTGCGATGCGCGGAAGGCCGCGAGATCGGCGCTCTGCTGGCGCAGGATCGGCAGTTCGCCGCCCCCGACCACGATCGAGAGGGGCGCCGCCGGGCCGCCGTCCTGCATCAGCGGCGACTGGCGTCGCGACATAGCCTCGTCCAGCTTCAGCTTCTCGTTGAGGTAGGAGTGCCGGATCGGCTCGAGATCGTAGATCCCCGAGATCGCCACGCCACCCTTGACCGCCGGATGGGCTAGCGTGGTCGCGGTGAGATGGCCGCCGGCCGACCAGCCGGTGACGACGATGCGCGCGGGATCGCCGCCCAGCGCCGGCAACTGCTCAACCAGCGCATCGACGCTGGCATGCAACTCAGCGACGATCTGGTCCAGCGTCGCTTCCGGCGCCAGCGTATAGCCGATCACCGCGACGTTGATGCCGTGGGCCATCGGCCCTGCCGCGAAGCAGGTAAAGAAGTCCTTCGAGCGCATCTGCCAGTAGCCGCCGTGGATCAGCACCAGGGTCGGTCCGCCATCGGCGGCCTTCAGGAAATCGAACTTGTTGCGCTCGGCCGGGCCGTAAGAGAGTTCGAGATGCCCGGGATACTTCGCCTTGATCTCATCGGATCGCTTGACCCAGCCGGCGGAGATATCGGCGCTGCCCTGCACGGCCGTCCCGTTGTTGAGGCCGGCATCCAGCTCCTGCTGGTTCATCGCGCGCCAGTTCGTCTCGCCGAAAGGCTTACTCATGGTTGCATCCCTGCTGTGCGGACAGCCGCCCGCGATTCCACAATTCCGCAAAATGGTCTACACGGCTATTTCGTCGGGATCGACAACAATGCGGAAGCAAACTGGAGACGCACGTGGCTACTGATCAAACCCTCATCAAAGCGACGGCCTGCACCATCGTTGACAAGCTCAATGCCGGCGAGGTCTCCCCGCTGGAATTGCTCGACGTGCTGGAAGCGCGAATCGCCGAGGTCGACGGTAAGGTCAACGCGTTGCCGACGCTGTGCTTTGATCGCGCGCGCGACTCTGCCAAGGAATTGATGAAGCAGCCGGTAGGCAGCCGCGGCCTGCTCGCCGGCCTGCCGGTGCCGATCAAGGATCTCACTGCGGTAGCCGGTGTGCGCACCACGCAGGGCTCCATGATCTACAAGGATGTCGTGCCGGCCAAGTCCAACATCCTGGTCGACCGCCTCGAAGAAAACGGCGCGCTGATCTACGCGAAATCCAACACGCCGGAATTCGGCGCCGGGGCCAATACATTCAACGACGTGTTCGGCCCGACACTGAACCCGTGGGACCTGTCGAAATCGGCCGCGGGCTCGTCCGGCGGCGCAGCGGCGGCGCTGGCTTCCGGCACCGCCTGGCTGGCGCACGGCTCCGACATGGGCGGCTCGCTGCGCAGCCCGGCGAGCTTCTGTGGCGTGGTCGGCCTGCGCCCGAGCATCGGCCGCGTAGCCACGACGCCCTCGGCCGGTGTCAACCGCACGCTCGGCGTTCAGGGCCCGATGGCCCGCAACGTCGAGGATCTGGCGCTGATGCTGGATGCGATGAGCGGCGAGAACATCGCCGATCCCCTCTCGCTGCCGAAGCTGCCTACCTCGTTCCTGTCGGCCGTGCGCACCGCGCGCGCGCCGGTGCGCGTCGCCTATTCGCCGGACCTCGGCGGCATCAGCCCGGTCGATCCCGAAGTCATCGAGATCACCCGCAAGGCTGCGATGCGCTTCATCGAGGCCGGCGCCAAGGTCGAGGAAGCCCATCCCGATTTGCGCGAGGCTCACGACTGCTTCCACGTGCTGCGCGCCTTCGACTTCGCGCTGACCAAGGCGGCGCTGCTGCGCGAAAAGCGCGAACTGCTGAAGCCGGAAGTGATCTGGAATATCGAGGAAGGCCTCAAGCTGACCGTCGAGGATCTCGAACGCGCCGAGGCGCAGCGTCTGGCGATGACGGTGCGCACGCTGGAGTTCTTCAAGACCTACGACCTCCTGATGATCCCCTCGACCATCGTGCCGCCGTTCCCGATCGAAGATCGCTATGTCGCCGAATGCGCCGGCCACAAGTTCGACAACTACATCGAATGGCTGACGCTGGTGTCGGCAATCACGCTGGTGTGCTGCCCGGCGCTGTCGCTGCCGTGCGGCTTCACCTCGAAGGGTCTGCCGGTCGGATTGCAGATCGTCGCCGCCCCGCGCGGCGAGGCGCAGCTGCTCGCCGGCTCCCGCGTACTTGAAGACGTGCTCGGCCTGCGTGGTACTACGCCGATCGATCCGCGCGCCGCGCAGTAAGCACGACCGCATATAACCAACCCGACGAAGCAATCCACATAGCCGCACTCCCGGCCAGACTGGATTGCTTCGTCGCAAGTGCTCCTCGAAACGACGACTGAGGGCTATCGCCGTAGCGCGCGCCCTCCACGCTGGCTAACTACGACTTTCGTAGCACAAGACCACCGGTAACATGATCCGAAAGACACTGCGTTTCTGTAAATGGATTTGATCCAGGCAGGATAACCGCCTGCTGCCAGCTGCAATGCGTTCCGCGGCATTGGCTTTTTGGCTAGATCGTGGCAACGGGGCATTTCATTTCACGGAATACGAGGTCCCACGTGTCGGAACAAATTGCAGCGCCGAACCCCGACGGCAAACTTCACTTCGACGACGCCAAGAAACGGATCAAGGCGATCTTCATCGGCTCGATGGGCAACCTCGTCGAGTGGTATGATTTCTACGCCTACACCGCCTTCGCGCTGTATTTCGCACCGGCCTTCTTTCCCAACAGCGACCCCGTGGTTCAGCAACTCAATGCGGCCGTGCTGTTCGCCGCGACCTTCCTGATGCGCCCGCTCGGCGGCTGGCTGTTCGGTTACCTCGCCGACAAATACGGCCGGCGGATTTCGCTGACGCTTTCGGTGCTGTGCATGTGTTTCGGCTCGCTGATCATCGCCTGCACGCCGACCTACGCCACCATCGGCTTTGCAGCACCGGTCATCCTGGCCTGCGCCCGCATGATCGAAGGCCTCAGCCTCGGCGGCGAATACGGCGCCAGCGCCACCTATCTCTCGGAGGTCGCCGATCCCAAGCATCGCGGCTTCTATTCGAGCTTCCAGTACGTCACCTTGATCGGCGGCCAGCTGACCGCGATCATCGTGCTGCTGCTGCTGCAGAAGGTGTTCCTCACCGAGCAGGAGCTGAAGGACTGGGGTTGGCGGATTCCGTTCGTGATCGGCGCCCTGCTCGCGGTGTTCGCCGCCGTGATGCGCCGTGACATGCACGAAACCCCGCAGTTCCTCGAAGCCAAGCGGTTGAAGAAGCCGATGGGCTCGATCAAGGGCCTGCTGGCCTATCCCCGCGAGCTGTTGCTGGTTGTCGGCCTCACCGCCGGCGGCACCGCGGCGTTCTATACCTTCACTACCTACATGCAGACCTTCGTCAAGCTCTCGGTCGGCCTGACCACGGACCAGACCACCACGGTGATCTTCGGCACGCTGATCTTTGCCTGCCTGTTGCAGCCGCTGTACGGGGCCCTCTCCGACAAGATCGGCCGCAAGCCGCTGCTGATCTTCTTCGGCGTCGCCGGCACGCTGTCGACGATCCCGATCCTGACGCTGCTGAAGGACACCAAGTCGCCGTTCGTCGCGTTCCTGCTGATCTGCGCTGCCTGGGTGTTCGTCGCCGGCTACACTTCGATCAACGCCGTGGTGAAGGCCGAATTGTTCCCGACCAACATCCGCGCGCTGGGCGTCGGCCTGCCCTACGCGCTGACGGTGTCGATCTTCGGCGGCACTGCGCCTGCGATCGCGCTGTACTTCAAGAGCCTCGGCCATGAGGAATGGTTCTATTATTATCTCAGCGGCATGATCTTCCTCTCGCTGATCATTTACGCCACGATGCGCGACACCAAGCACACCTCGGCGATGAACCGTCACGAGTGACGGCGGCGTCGTCCTGAACGACGGAGCGACAGCAATGACCGACGATCAACTGCCGCCGGATTCAAAGCTGACGAAAAGCAAGCAACGCTGGGCGCGCGAGGGCAAATTCCTCACCGGCAGGATCGCGCGCCCGAACGAGCAAAGACTTCCACCCGGCCAGCACCTCACCAGGGACTGGCCGGTGCTGGACCTCGGCATTACCCCGGACATCTCCCGCGAACGCTGGCGCCTCGACGTCTACGGCGCGGTCGAGAACCCGCTGTTCTGGGACTTTGCGCAGTTCACCGCGCAGCCGCAGCAGCAATTCATCTCCGACATCCACTGCGTCACCACCTGGTCGCGCTACGACAACACGTGGGACGGCCTCTCCACGCGCGAATTGCTGGCGACGTGCAAGCCGCGCGACGAGGCGAATTTCGTCGTGCTGCATTCGCATGACGGCTACACCACCAACCTTGCGCTGGAGGATTTCGCCGCCGCGGACGCACTGCTGGCGCATTCGTGGGCTGGCCAGCCTATCGAGCGCGACCACGGCGGCCCGGTGCGCCTGATTGTGCCGCATCTGTATTTCTGGAAGAGCGCCAAGTGGCTGCAGAGCATCGAGTTCGTCAGCGAAGACAAACCCGGCTACTGGGAAGTCCGCGGCTACCATAACCGCGGCGATCCTTGGCTGGAGCAACGCTACTCGGAGGACTGACCACTCGCCACGAAGTCGTCATCCTGAGGTGCTCACCGCTTGCGCGACGGCACCTGAGGATGACGGTAGAGTATGTGAACGACCTTGATCGAAAGGATGCGCCATGCCTACTGAACGCTTCCAATTCACCGGCGCGGACGGCAACCTGCTCGCGGCGGCGCTTGATCTGCCGGATGGCGCGGTCCGCGCCACCGCGCTGTTCGCGCATTGCTTCACCTGCAGCAAGGATACGCTCGCGGCAAAGCGCATCGCAGCAGCGCTGACCGCGGATGGCATCGCGGTGCTGCGGTTCGACTTTACCGGCCTCGGCTCCAGCGAAGGCGACTTCGCCAACACGACCTTCTCCTCCAACGTCGCCGACCTCGTCCTGGCCGCCGGTCATTTGCGGGAGCATCGCCAGGCGCCCGCAATCCTGATCGGCCACAGCCTGGGCGGCGCGGCCATCCTGGCCGCGGCAGCGCAGATTCCGGAGGCCAGGGCGGTGGTGACGATCGGCGCCCCCTCCGATCCCTCGCATGTCACGCATCTGTTCGCCGACCATCTCGACGACATCCGCGCCAAAGGCGAGGTCACGGTGCAACTCGCCGGACGGCCGTTCCGCATCAAGCGCGAATTCCTCGACGACGTCGCCGACCACAATCTGGCGGCGCATATCGCCAAGCTGCGACGGCCGCTCCTGATCCTCCAATCGCCGACCGACGACACCGTCGGCATCGACAATGCGACACGGATATTCTTGGCCGCGAAGCATCCCAAGAGCTTTGTCTCGCTCGACGGCATGGACCATCTGCTGACGAAACAGGCTGACGCGATCTACGTCGCCGACCTGATCGCCGCCTGGGTGGCGCGCTATCTCGATCCTGTCGTCAACGCGCCGCTGACCGCCCCGACGGAAGATCCGCGCCAGGTGGTGGTGACCGAGACCCGCGCCAGCAAGTTCCAGCAGCAGATCGTGATCGGCCCACACCGGCTGATCGCCGACGAACCGCTGGCTTCTGGCGGCGCGGATACCGGGCCCGGCCCCTACGACCTGCTGTTGAGCGCGCTGGGCGCCTGCACAGCAATGACGATGCGGCTCTACGCCGATCGCAAGGCGCTGCCGATGGATCGCGTCAGGGTGACGCTAAAGCACGCCAAGATCCATGCGAAGGACTGTGCGGACTGCGAGACCAAGGACGGCATGCTCGACCAGATCGAGCGGGTGATCGCCATCGACGGCGCGCTGGACGCGGAGCAGCGCTCAAGATTGATGGAGATCGCCGACAAGTGCCCGGTGCACAAGACGCTGACCTCAGAAATCCGGATCGTGACAACGGCGGAAGAGTAGAGGGAGCCCCCGCTCTCTCAGCTGTCGTTGCGAGGAGCCCTTGCGACGAAGCAATCCAGTTCTTTCGGCGCTTGCGGTCTTCTGAATTGCCGCGTCGCTTCGCTCCTCGCAACGACAGCTGAGGGAGCGGGAACAATCACGATGACGGCGATTTCTGCACGTAAAAATGGCCGGGGAATCCCCGGCCATTTTCGTAACTATTGCAATAAAGCCTCCTGCCAACTTACGCCTGGCTGGAGACTTCCTTGCCCAGCGCCGCCTGTGCGGCGGCCAGACGGGCGATCGGCACGCGGTAGGGCGAGCAGGACACGTAGTCCAGACCGATCTCGTGGCAGAACGCCACCGAGGCCGGATCGCCGCCGTGTTCGCCGCAGATGCCGACCTTGAGGTCACGGCGGGTCTTGCGGCCGCGCTCGACGCCGATCTTCACCAGTTCGCCGACGCCGCTGCGGTCGACCGAGATGAACGGGTCGATCGGCAGGATGCCCTTGGCGATGTAGGTGCCCAGGAAGGAGGCTGCGTCGTCTCGGCTGATGCCGAACGTCGTCTGCGTCAGGTCGTTGGTGCCAAACGAAAAGAACTCGGCGGTTTCCGCGATTTCTCCGGCCATCAGGCAGGCGCGCGGCAGTTCGATCATGGTGCCGACGCTGTACTTCAGCTTGGCGCCGGTTTCCTTGATGACCGCCAGCGCGGTGGCGTCGATGCGCGCCTTGATCAGATCGAATTCCATCTTGGTGGCGATCAGCGGCACCATGACTTCGAGCCCGACCAGCTCGCCGGTGCGCTTGCCGGCTTCGACGGCGGCTTCAAACAAAGCGCGCGCCTGCATCTCGGCGATTTCCGGATAGGCGATCGCCAGACGGCAGCCGCGGAAGCCGAGCATCGGGTTGAACTCCGCGAGATCGCGGGCGCGGTCGGCCAGCTTGCGCGGATCGGTGTTCATCGCACGCGCGACTTCCTCGACCTCGGCCTGGGTATGCGGCAGGAATTCGTGCAGCGGCGGATCGAGCAGGCGGATGGTGACCGGCAGGCCCTTCATGATCTCGAACAGCTCGACGAAGTCGGCGCGCTGCATCGGCAACAATTTGGCCAGTGCCGCACGGCGGGTCTGCTCGTCTTCTGCCAGGATCATCTCGCGCACGGTGCGGATGCGGGTTTCCTCAAAGAACATGTGCTCGGTGCGGCACAGGCCGATGCCTTCGGCGCCGAACTTGATGGCGGTGCGCGCATCGTCCGGGGTGTCGCCGTTGACGCGGACCTTGAGCTTGCGAACCTTGTCGGCCCAGCCCATCAGCGTGTTGAACTCGCCGGACAGTTCCGGCTCGATCATCGCCATGCGGCCAGCCATCACGTGGCCGATCGAACCATCGATCGTGATGATGTCACCCGCCTTGAAGGTGCGATCGCCGATCGTCATGGTGCCGCGGCCGTAATCGACGCGGATGGTGCCGCAGCCGGAGACGCAGGGCTTGCCCATGCCGCGCGCAACCACCGCGGCGTGGGAGGTCATGCCGCCCCGCGTGGTCAGAATGCCTTCGGCGGCGTGCATGCCGTGGATGTCTTCCGGGCTGGTCTCGATCCGCACCAAAATGACTTTACGCCCATCGGCCTGCAGTTTTGTGGCTTCATCGGAGGAGAACACGATTTCGCCGGAGGCGGCACCAGGCGACGCCGGCAGGCCGGTTGCGATCACATCGCGCTTGGCCGAGGGATCGATGGTCGGATGCAGCAGCTGGTCCAGCGACGCCGGA
>NZ_JAQGJT010000201.1 GCF_028290495.1 Tardiphaga sp. | reverse complement strand
ATCAAGCGCGCCACCGATGTCATGATCGCCGGCAAAGTGGCCGTCATCGCCGGCTATGGCGACGTCGGCAAGGGCTCGGCCCAGGCCATGCGCGCGCTGTCGGCCCAGGTCTGGGTCACCGAATTCGATCCGATCTGCGCACTGCAGGCGGCGATGGAAGGCTACCGCGTCGTGACGATGGATTACGCAGCCGACAAGGCTGATATCTTCGTCACCACGACCGGCAACTTCAATGTGATCACGCATAGCCACATGGTCAAAATGAAGAACCAGGCCATCGTCTGCAATATCGGCCATTTCGACAACGAGATCGAAGTCGCATCGCTTGAAAAGTACAAGTGGGAAGAAATCAAGCCCCAGGTCGATCACATCATCTTCCCGGACGGCAAGCGCATCATCCTGCTCGCCAAGGGCCGGCTGGTCAACCTGGGCTGCGGCACCGGACATCCTTCGTACGTGATGTCCTCTTCGTTCGCCAATCAGACCATCGCGCAGATCGAGCTTTTCACCCAGGGTGCGAAGTATCCTCTCGGCGTGCATGTTCTGCCCAAGCACCTCGACGAAAAGGTCGCCCGTCTTCAGCTCAAGAAGCTGAATGCCGAGCTGACCGTTTTGCGCGAAGACCAGGCCAAGTACATCGGCGTGCCGGTGACCGGCCCATACAAGGCTGATACGTACCGCTATTAAGCAGAACATGAAGTGATTGAAAGGGCCGGCCCGACACATTGTGTTTGGCTGGCCCTTTTCTTTGGTACCGAGGGAGAGCCCTTTCCCAGATGTTGGGCTGTTGGGTCCAAAGTGAGCCCACCCAACATGGGCCCAACATCTGGGAAAGGGCTCCTTTCGAGACAGAATCCGGGGCCAGGCAGCGAGGCCTGCACTCAGTATTGCAATGAATGAAAGTAGGTGATCCATCATGATTGAAATCGAAGTCTGGTCCGACATCGTCTGTCCGTTCTGCTACATCGGTAAACGCCATCTCGAAGCGGCTTTGAAAAAATCGGGACTCGCGGAAGACCAGGTCCGGGTCCGTTGGAAAAGTTTCGAGCTCGACCCGCAAGCCGCGCGCGACCCGGTGTCCGGTCTCAGCGAACTTCTGGCGAAAAAGTACGGGAAGAGTGTTGAGTGGGCCAAGCAGCTCCATGATCAGATGCGCGAGCAGGCAAAAACCGTGGGCCTCGACTACCGCTTCGACCTTGCCCGGCCCACCAACACTTTTGATGCCCATCGGCTGATTCACCTGGCCGACCGGCACGGGCTTCAGGAAAAAGCCGAAGAGCGCCTGTTTCAAGCCTATTATACGCGTGGTGAGCATGTGGGGGATCCCGAGACCCTGACCCGTATCGGCGCCGAACTCGGCCTGGACCCGAAAGAGGTGAAACAGATGCTCGAGAGTGATGCACTGGCGGATGAGGTGAGGCGTGACGAGCAGGAAGCCCAGGAAGTCGGCGTGGCTGGCGTCCCGTTTTTTGTCATCAACCGCAAATACGCGATTTCAGGCGCGCAGCCGGTCGAAGTATTCGAGGAAGTGCTTCGCAACGCCCTTTAGTTTGTACGGCACATGCATGCCTTAAAGAGAAACTTCCAAATCAGAGGATTCTCTTTATGAAGGCGATACGCATTCACTCCTATGGCCACTCGGACCAAATCCATGTCGAGGAGGCCCCTCGGCCCAGTCCTGACCCGGGCGAAGTGCTGGTGCGGATCCGCGCGGCCGGCGTCAATCCGGTTGATTGGAAAATCCGCGAAGGCTATATGAAGGACGAGGGGCATGATCCGTTTCCACTGACGCTCGGCCGGGATTTCGCGGGCGAGATCGTGGAGGTCGGCGAAGGCGTCCGGCACTATAAAGTCGGAGACGAAGTCTTCGGTTTTGCCGACGGCTCCTATGCCGAATATGCCAAAGCTTCGATCGGACTGATCGCCCATAAGCCATCTACACTGGATTTTGCGGCTGCGGCGGCGCTTCCGGTGGCCGGGCTGACCGCTTATCAGATCATCACGAGAGTCGTGCGGCCTAACCGGGGTCAGGTGCTTCTCATTCATGGCGCGGCAGGTGGCGTGGGGGCCCTGGTCTGCCAGCTGGCCAAATGGCAGTCCGCACGCGTGATCGCTTCCGCTTCGATCCGGGACGCGGTCTATCTTCGGCAGCTCGGTGTCGATCAGATCATCGATTATAAGTCCGAGCGCTTTGAGGAAAAGGCCAAGGATGTGGACGCCGTGATCGATCTCGTGGGGGGCGATACGCTTTCGCGCTCCTATTCAGTCATTAAATTTCTGGGAACTCTGGTGACCGCCGTCGGTCCGCTGGATGCGGTTCGTGCGCAAGAACAGGGGATTCGAGCGGTCCAGTTCGTGATGGAACCGAATCAAGCGGATCTGGTGCAAGTGGCAAGGCTTGCCGATCAGGGCACCCTCAGGCCGCGCGTGAGCCAGGTCATCGAGCTCACGCGGGCACGGGAGGCCCAGGATCTCAACCAGTCGGGAGCTTCGCATGGCAAGGTGATTTTGCGAGTCGCGTGAGTT
>NZ_JAQGJT010000075.1 GCF_028290495.1 Tardiphaga sp. | reverse complement strand
TCAATTTATTGAAGGGCAGCAATGAGCATCTACGAGAAACTGATGATCGGGGTAACGATCGCTACGGCCGCTGCCTGTGCGACCGCTAGCGCCCTAATGGCGATGATGATTTACGCTTGACGCCGCGCCCTCTCAGGCCGCGGCGGGCAATGCGCGATGGGCGGCGAAAAACTGGGGTGAGGTGTTTTACGCCACGCCCATGCAAAGGGCTAATTCCAATGGAGCCATACGATGAGCTTCCGCCGCAGGTCATAGAAATTCCCGCCTTCTCGCTCTTTTTGCTACGGGTCAGTTTCTTCGCACTGGTGGTAATGAATGCCGTTCAGATATACGAGATGCTGAAGGATCCGCTGGCGGACTACTAATGTTCTTCGGGGTGCATCGGGTCGAGACTGATCGACGGGCTCATTCTCGTTTTCTCCATGCGCAAGCGCCGCGCCGGCGGTATCCGGGCGGTCAGGTGGTGGTCGGGGATTCAGATTGGTCGCCTGCGCCCTTCAGGCCGCGCCGGGCAATGCGCGATGCAACGCTTGCGGC
Organism: Tardiphaga sp.; assembly: GCF_028290495.1. GTDB lineage: Bacteria > Pseudomonadota > Alphaproteobacteria > Rhizobiales > Xanthobacteraceae > Tardiphaga. Next base: position 23,951 of record NZ_JAQGJT010000075.1, on the reverse strand, counting down.
TCAGGAAGACGGAGGACTAGGATTTTGGCAGTCGGAGGGACCGCCTATGTGCAACCTCGAAAGACTGATTATTGGACTTGGCGTCGGAGCCGGCGTGAGCGCCGCGGTCGCCGGCCTCCAGATGCTCCACTTCCTCGCAAGCTGATGCCCGCCGGACAGATGCGACGTGCATCCCTCATTATCGTCATGGTCTTGGCTCTTGCGGCTTGGACCGGGATCGCCTGGCTCGCCATGAGGATCTTTGGCTGATCCCTCTCAGGCTGCGCGGGGGCGTCGGTAGTACCTCATTGGTGCAAACAGGTGCGCGATTCTCCTCACCCGTAGGGGTGATTGCTGACACCGGTAATGTATCGGATATTCGCATTTCTCATCTCGACCAAAGCGGGGGCGGGCCGATACCGACGAGTCTAAATAAGGAAGGCTCAGGACGTAACGCGTTTGAGACAGTCCCCCCCGATCAGCAGAGGCGTTCAATGCAAATAAGCTCCAATGAAGAAGCGGACGAATTCCGTAGGTTAGATTACCTTGTTGCCAACTTGCTCTCGGGCGGGCGCATTCTGACACCGGACGAAAATTTCCGCTGGAACGAACTTTTCAATCGGTACGTGTTTTCGCCTGTCTATCAACCTTCTGTGCCGTGGCAAGCCCGGACGTACTGAAGACCTAAGCGCCCCCTCATCGACAGTGCTGAACCGCCGCCGCTACAGTGGACATGCGCCGGCTCAATCGCTAATTACCGAGTTTGACGCGGCTTAGAGTTTCTCTTCGGAGCAGGCGGCGCAACCTGCTGCTGCGAGCAGGAGTCAGCAATGGCGGCGATTATCTTTTGCCAATAGTCTGGAGCGCGCAGGACTGAGGTGCTTTCTTTCACGGTAAGGACCGTATCCCGCTCGCCTTGTTTCTTAAAAGACGCCTCAAAAATTTGGATATAGTTTCGAAACGCGCCAGCGGTCAGGTTAGCGATGATTACGGAGCGACCTTCCGCCCGATCTTCAGTCAGCATCGGCTTATCGATATCGACCTCCGGAATCTGCCTGATAACGCACGACGCCAATTGCGAATAGTCACCGCTGAGCGCGATCGTTGGCGATTGGGTTTCTGGCGTCAGCGAATCAAGCTTCTTCCCGCCCCCACAACCGGCGAGGCCGACTGCTATCGCGAAAACTACAACACCATTCCGCATTACACGCGCCCCCACACTTACTTTAAGCCACCCGCTACATACAACTACGCAACTCATGCGGGCGTCAAACAACTATCGCGAGATGCGGCGAGGTCCGACCGCCCGGCGGGCGAGCGGGCGACAGATGTCTCTAAGCGATGAACCCGCCCGTGACCTTACCGAAGATCGAATAGGCGATCTCGTTCGGATGGAAGTCGTCGAAGCTCATCCCGGCAGCCACCATCGCCGCGTGATTGATAAAGTAGTCCTCGGCGCTAATGAACGGGATTCCGTTCTTTGCGGCGATCGCCGCGTGAAGCTGCTGCCGGTAGGCCTGCGTATACGCCGTGGTCGTCGGGCTGACCACGTAGGGGAAGTTTCCGACGATCACTACGTCGCCCGTCAGCTTGCACTTGTCGATGACCGTCTGCATGTCCGCAGCATCGCTGGTGCCGTTGGTTCCCCCGTCATTGATGCCGGTCATGATGATCGTAAGCGCTGGCTGGATGACAGTTCCGATTGCGTTTAGCGGAGACCAGGGATAGGTCGCGCCCACAAAGTCGGCGATTTTACCGCCGTTGATCGACCCGTTCCAGATTGTGACAAAGGGGCCACTGGATGAGTCGAGCGCCCAGACGCCGAGGATCTCGGTATGCCCGCTAAGCGGGGTAATATTGAGGGTGTAAGGTCCCCCGCCAGATCCTGCGATATCTGCGAATGCCACGCTTGCCGCGGCTGTCGGCGTGACCGTGGTGGGGGCGCCGCCGTTGACATCGATCTTGAACGACCCAAACGACGGATCGGTCGCGTAGTAGACGCGAAAGTAGAAATTCCCAATCCGCTTCGGTCTGAACTTAAACGGCGCTCCAGCTGCATAAGCCGCCCACATGGAGCCGCCAAGGCTTTTGAGGGTGGAAGTCTGATACCCCCCCCATTGCACAACGCGGGTGTCAGCAGTCGTCAAGGCGCTGTCCCATCCATTAGTCCCGATCAGCGTGTCGGGATGGGCCAGATAGAGCTTGTTGATCAGATCCTCACGCATCACTGAGGGCCAACTGTAATCGGCAGCATTCGCGTTGCCGTTAGCACCCACACCGGCGCCGGTGCTGTCGCTGATAACGAGAATATTAAAACCGCCGCTGCCCGTTCCGACGGACTTCAGATAGTTAAGGAGCGCGATGCCGTACTTCGGTAGCAGAGGCAAAAGCGGACGGTGATTTACCACTCCGGCGCGGATGTTCGCAGCTACGCGGAATAGAGCATTCAGGTCCAGCGACTGCGACACTCGGCTGGACACGCCAGCAAGGTTGTTGAGAGCAGCATCCTTGTCAGACAGGTCACCAAGATTGAGGAATGACGAAAGGTCGCCCGCACCTTTCTCGCCGGCCACCGTTAGCACCCAATCGGCGTGCGTGCCGCTCGATGATGGGCCCTTGTTGTCAAAGCTGATCGTCATCACCCCCGTGGCGATGTCGTAAGCTGTAATCGGTCCCTCCATGAAGTTTGCCGGATTTGCGGCCGAGATCAGCCGACCACGCCCGCCGGCGCGGTACCCCAGAGCAGGCTGAGTGGTGAATGTCTGCGGCATCAGGCTGATCGCCATCGATGTCGTACTGGTCCCGCCGTAGTCGATCGGACCCAGCACCTGGCCTCGGGTGAACCTGCGGAGCGATTTGGTCGACCCGACCTGCTCCAGCCCCAGAAACTCCGTGAGAACTGAGCCGGCAGGAACGTTCGGCGCGCGAATGCCTTCAGACATGCTGATTTTCCGATTGAGATTGCTGCAATGATTTGCGCGCGACCGCGCTACGCGGCGCTTAGACGCCGATGTATTCCGTGATGACAACGTAACCTGCGGCGCCGCTCCCACCCGCGATGGGCGTCGTTGCGTTGTAGCCGAAGCCGCCGCCGCCGCCGGCACCGAAACCCGTGGCGCTGTTCCCGGTAGCGCCACCGCCCGTCAGCAATGCTTTCCCGCCTGCGCCGTACATTGAGCAGCCACCAAAACCGGCCGGCGTGAATATCGACGTGGAGCCGATGCCGCCCGCGCCGCCCGGCGCGCCCGGCGAGGCGATGTCTCCCGCCCCTGCGACGCCGCCTGACCCGCCGTTACCGAACGACAATGCATTGGCGCCTGCGATGCCGCCCGATCCGCCCTTGCCGATACAAAGCGAACCGACGCTGGTGTCGCCGCCGGCAGAGCCGTCCGCGCCTGCCGAGGCTGTCCCTGCAGCACCAATCGTTACCGTCTTGCTGGCGCCTATATCTGCTGCCGTTACGCGCTTGACCGACCGACTGCCAGCGCCACCGCCACCGCCCGTATGGCTCGACCCCGAAGCCGAGACCGCCCCGCCGCCGGCGCCGCCGCCGCCGGTGCATTCGACCGTCGCAAACACCATTCCGGCCGTCGGCGTGTAAGTGCCGGTCGAAGCGAACGTACGCAGCACAACAGATGAGATGCGAGAACTCGCGGCGATTGCAGCCGCCTGCGCGGTCGACACAGGTTTGCCCGCGTCCGACGTGTTGTCGACGTTGCCGAGACCGATATCGCCCTTCACCAGTGAAAGTGCAGTCTTGAGCGCGGATGCGGTTATCGCCCCGACTAACCCCGCAACCGAAATCACAGCACCGGCCGCATTCAGCTTGTTCGTATAAAGATCTGTAAAATTGTCCTGCACCTTTTGCAGAGCGGTCCGGATCGGATCACCGGTCCCGTCATTTGCGGCCGTGCCGAGACCAAGATTTTGCTGCGCCATTAGAAATGATCCGCCGTGATGAGAGTGGTATCGGCCTTATAAAGCGAACTGTCAGCGAGCGGCGCGCTGCCGGTCGCTGCATGCATTGTGGCTTGCACGATTGCGGTGTCGGCGCTTGGCACGCCATAGGCTGTGACAGCGTGGGCTTTCACGTCGATGATATCGCCGACGAGGTATCCGCTGATGATCGCCACCCCGACCGATGCTGTAATCGTCACGGGCATAAAGGCGCCGCCACCATGCAGGCGGTGCGAGACAACGTAGGTTGCAGGCAGCGCCACAGAGCCAGATCCTGGCGTCACTGTCGCAAAAAACTGCTGGAGCGAGTCTGCAACCGACAGGTCCGGTACCGCCGGCAACAGCGCCGATACGTCATTGACCTCCCCGACCCGGCCATCCCAGGGCGGCGGCGTTTCCGCGTCGGTTAGTTCGTCAATGATCGGCGCGGCGTCGATCAACATCAGTTTGGCGGTGAGATTGTCGCCGCGCTCGATACTTTTGACCACAACGTCGATCACCGGGCCCCGCAGAGACGTGCCGAACATCGCGAGATCGCCGACTTCCACGCCAGATAAATCGCCAACCATCGTTAGGTTTGGGCTTTCCCCGGCGCGGGTAACGACAGAGCGACGGATCGAGGTTCCGTCCGATTTCCGGAACGCGCAAGCGTAGGATCGTCCGACCTCCATCGTCACCGGTGTGTCGACCGTCACCACCCCATCCTCAATCTTCCTCACGCGCGAGGGGATATGGTCGCGATCGAGAACATCGTGATTGAGCGGCGCCATGTCCCCGCGCGACAGCACCAGCGATTCAATGTCCTGGCTGACGCTGTAGGTATGAGGCCGATGGATCAACTCGTATTGCCGACGCCGGGTCGCACGCCAGATCTGGTCTGGGTTCGTGACCCCCGGGTGTGACAGATCCTCCGTAACCGCGACGGCCGCTGGATCGACGCCCGGGAACGGCACCACGCGCTCCGCCTGCTGATAGCCGTTCGTGGCGTCGATGAACTGCACCCGGTGGGCGTCGGGGAACAACACCTGCGGCGTCGATCCTTGAAAATCCCATGAATTGCGAGGAGAGATTGCCGACACATAGGTCGTCTGCGGCCGGTCAACCGTCACGCCCCACTTAACGCCGTCGTCGTGCGGCGTGGCGCGGCCGGCGGCGGCGATGTCAGCCAGCACATCCAGACGGCTGGCGTCGTAGTCGTGCACCCGGTTGTAGCTGAGGTGCTTTGTTTCGCAGAACCTGTGCCAATCCTGCAGTCCCGCGAGATCGATCTGATCATCTGTTTTTGGATAGGCGTTCGCCTGGCTCTGCAACACATAACGATAGAGCGACGCCGGATTGTTCGTCTCGCGCGCAACCCAATAGCCGGAGGCGGCGTCCCAATCCAGGCAGATGAGGCTGGCATCGGCGTTGTAATTGTTGACGATGCCGTTGAGCTGGTTGCTGGCCCGAATGCGCAGCGCCACCCGCGCGGTCGGCAGCGGAAAGTTGAACGGGCTTTCAGCACGAATAGACCGGATGGCGCTCCAGTCGGCGCGGTCGATGGTCTTCGTGTCAGTCGAATTCGGATTCGCCCGCCAAACGTAAATTTCCCACTGTCCCCGCGACGGCAGGTTCCAGCCGTAATTTTTTCGGATCAGTTTTTGCTTTTGATCATTGTAGGTCAGCGTGACGACCGGGGTTGGCCCGCCTAGGTCTCCGACCTTTCGCATCGCGATCATGATCACGACGTAGGCCCGCTGCGGTTTGCCTTTATCGTCGAAGCTGATCAGCCCTTGGACGAAGGCGATATCCACTGTGCATGCAATGGCATCCCGCGCCGTAAATCGCATCGTGGCCGGGTCGTCATGCGAAAGATTAACCGAGAGTTGGTCTTCAACGATCTGCTGCGGGTAAAGCGTCAGAGGCTCATCGTCCGGGCGCCCCTCACGGACCTCCATCGTGACGTCTTGGAAGTTCTCGATCGGCGTTTCGCCAAGACGATGATTCCGCAGGACCAGCGGGCCGTGGCCGAATTCAAAAACGCTGGTGACGAACTGATCATCCCCGATAATCGACGTGTAGGACGGCGCGGCATAGGGCGGCGCGTAGCGATGAGTGCCTAGAATAGACGGCACCACCCCGCCTGGATTGGCCCGGTTCTGCAACCCGGTGATGGCGTAGATATCCGGGCCCTTGTCCTGGTCGCCAAGGCCTCGAACCGGGATCAAGGCATCCAGGAGCAAGGATCCGGCGATGCTTGCGCCGATCGTTAGGCCGCCCGCGACTATCGAGGTCAAAGCAGACCCGCCGGCAACAGCGCCGCCAATACCAAACCCGCCCGGGAAGAGCGCGCCACCAATACTGCCAGCGATGCCGGGCGCGTAGAACTGCCCGAGAGAAACCGCTGCAACCAGTACGGCGACGGTCAGCACGCTCCGGAGGGTGTCGTTGCCCGGCACCACCCGGATGATCACCGTGGCCCCAAGCCGTGGCCGGACCCGGTGCCATAACTCAGACGGAACGACATCGTCACCGATGGTGACGCGGATCCGATCCCGCGCGGCGCCCGGCATCGCCATCTCGACCATCGCCGCAACCGTGGTCCCCGGCCCTACCGGGAACGACTTCCGATCACGCGAAACGTCGAGATGCGGAAGAACGAGGAGGCGGCTGCCTTCTTGCGCCTTCGGACCGATCACCTCATGCCGCATCTGATCGTTCCATTAACTCGATATGCCGATGCACGCCGATCAACTTGGCCTTCCATCGGCCCGCGTCGAAGCTTTCCACCCGGGCTTCTCCGCCGTGCATGATGTGGAGCATCCGCCCCGGAGACACGACGATGCCGATGTGGCTATCGAGCCCACCGCGGCGGAATACGACCATGTCGAATTCGCGGGCAGAGCCGGGCTCAACCGAAACCCAAGGCGACCGGACCCGATCAGCGGACAGCAACTGCGCGATCTGCTCGCGCTCCGGCGCGTCCATGGTTTCCGCCGCGTAGCTCGCAACTTCGACTTTGACGACATCCCGATAGATCAGCCAGAGCAGCCCCCAGCAGTCGACGCCGTTGCGGTCGCGGCCGGCAAATGCCCATGGCAGGCCGACGTAGTCGCGAGACCAGTGCATCAGCGCTTAACGGGCCTTGCTCCCGCCATAGGCGCCCCGCTGCGCAGCCCTCGTTGCTGACCCGGGGCATGCGAGAGCAGCAGCCACCGCCCCATCAAGCGTGATTTCGATGCGGCGACGACCTTTGCCGTCTACGAATTCCTTCGCGTCAACATCCACCGGCGCGCCCGGATTGATGATGTCCACCGTCGTGGCTGCAGTGTTTTTTGATTCCAAGAGCTTCAGTTCTTTGTCGGAGTAATATGCGGTCATGACACTCTCCTTTGGCCGGCGTCGACGCCAGCAGATGAGATAAATGACGCTGCCCGCGAGCAGCGCATTGAGCAGGATGTTCAGCGTCACCGGAACAGCCCCGGATAGTTGTTTTTCGTCATGCGCTGCGCCGGGTACGGCTCGGCCTCGATCGGCTCTCGCGACACGTCCAGCGTCACCTGCTGCGCGTTATAGGAACCGTTGGTGGCCCGCATGATGTAGGATTCCTCGACATCATCCGGCGCGGACGAGAGCACCATCTTGAGCACGACTTCGGTCTGCGTGCCCGGCGTCACCCCCCGCACCGTCGCGGCCATGTCTTCCACGACGTTCGCGAAAACCAGCGTCGTCGCCGGCGGGCGACCGTCCTGATCGTCGGGCCAGGCCGCCGTCATGACGATCCATTGGTATTCCTGCCCCAGATGCACGATGCCGTAGCGCAGCGGATCGGCTGAGAGACGGACCGCGGGCTCGCTGCAAATATACAGCGTTTCGCCCAACCCTGGCGGCGTGATCTCCACCAAAATGACGGGGAATTCGTCGGTATTTTCCGCGTTGAATGCTTCGCGGAACGACAGAGAAAGCTGCGGCATCAGGGGAGAACCACAAGATCGAACTGGATAGTGAACGTTGCGCCGCCGATGGCAACCGTAGCGGGTTGGGTTTGACCGAACTGCACAAGCCACCACGATTCTATGACGATTGGTATGCCGGATTCGTCCATGAGCGGCCCGCCGTATTCGTCAAACAGCCCCGTCCCGTCGATTTGCTGATCCGGGATCAGAAACGGCGTAATTCCAAAATTGACCTCCTCCTCATAGAAGCGATCAAACCTGGCGCGCAGGTTCATTCCAACCATGATTCCGCAGGTAACGGGCCGGATTGCCGGGCCTCGCCGGCGCTGCTTCGCCGGCCCTGTATCAGTTGCGGTCGATAAGCGATTCCCCCTGACGCTCGCTTGAAACGGCTGGATCAAGGAACGTTGCGGGAGATCGTCGGGCCAGACCGGCATCGTCATCGGCGGACGCCCGCCGGACGCGCACCGAAGTTGCTCGACATCGCTTTCCTGGTGCTGGACCCTGGCCGGCTGAGAGCTGCGGCGGTCGCGTCATCAAGCGTTAGCTGAATGCTCCGGTTTCCGCGACCATCGACCACCTGAGTGGCTTCTACCGTCATGGTTGGTGAAGCATTGTTGTTGACGACCATATTGATCGGGCCACCGCCCCCCATGGCTGCCATCTGACCAGGCGTGAAGACGCCCTCACCTTTCTTCGCGATGATTGGCACTTCGTCGCCAGCGATGCCGCCAGTATGGAACCGCGGCGCGTCGTCGAAGTACGATGGATGAATGTATCGCACGGATGTCGGTTCCGATCCGACCATTCCGCCCGTATGATAGAGCCCACCGAGGGCTCCAACGCCTGCAGAGCCAGTGCTAGTCGCTCCGGCGGCTGCTCCGCCACCGAACAGGCTGCCAAGGCTGAGACCGCCACCAAGAGCGCCCTGCAGACTGCGCATGATCGGCTGCACAACGTACATTTTGATGATCATCTCTTCGAGAGCTCGGACAACGACCTTGCTCATGTCGGAGAAGCCCTGACCGACGGACTTGGTGCCATCAAAGATATCGGTTAACCCGGTCGTTAGGTTGGTTTCAATAACCGACGAGATTTGGCGGAAAGCATCATTGAGACGAATGCCAGCCGCTTCCGCGCTCGCCAGCGCCTTCGGGACATCGTTTCCATATATCCCTTTCAACTGCGTAGCGATCTGAACGTCTTCCTGAGAAAGGAATGCTGTTTTTTTACCGAAATCGATAGAGCTCGCTACCTTAGCCTTCGCCAAAGCATCGGCCGCCGCCGCGGCCTGCTGTGCCAGCCCACTCATCTCGGCCTTGGCCGTTGCTGCCTCGCGAGAAAGCCCATCCTTCATGCCGGCAGCCGTCAGTGCAGCGATGGCTTTCAGACGCTCTTGAGAGGCGGCGGCTTCATCAACTGATTTCGACGCAGCATTGGTCGTTTCGATGTACTTGCGTAGACTCTCCTCGGCGCGTCCGTATGCGGAAGCGTCCGGTCCATCAGCAGGGGAGTCCTTCGGCGGCTTCGACGTGTCAAATTTACGGTTCATCCCCTCTGCGAGGCGCCGACGCGCATCCGCCATTGCGTCACTACGGCGGATGTCGTCCATACGGTTCTGTAAATCGGTACTGGCGATATCGGCAGGATCGCTTGAGATCCCGTATTGTTTTTCCGCGGCTGCGCGACTTTCCGGGGTGGTGGTCAATTCCATGAATGCGGTCGCACCACGGTCTAGCTGTTTCTGGAACCATGGCGGCGCTTCGGCAAGCTTCCCAACCAGTTTAGTCGCCCAGTCAACCGCCGTTGCGATCGACTCTACGATTCCGACCCAAGCCTGATGCATGCCGATTCCAGCTTGCGTCAAAAGGTCCTGAATGGGGTGCCAGCGCTGCTCCAGAATTTTTACCGCAGCGTCATATCTGTTCTGCAGCTCTACGGCGTTCTGGATGTCTTGGCTTTTGACGAGATCAGTCTTGTTGATGGCGTCGGCAGACGCCAGCATCTTGTCGAGATAGCCGCTATCGGCCGCCGCCTTATTGGCGATGGTGTCACCAAGCGTTGCTCGGATCGCCTCAAGTGCAGCGAGCCTTTCCCCCTTCAAGACGGCCTGATCGTACAGCGCTACGATCGCCTTCATCTTTTCTTCAGCACCATTGGCATTCTGTAGCTGACCGACGCCGGTATTCCCTTGAAAGTTGCCATAGCTCTGTAGCTTCTCGATGGCATTGTTCGCGGAACTTCCACCCAGCTTTCCTGCTGTGGAGTCGTTCAGCTTCTTCAGCGCTTCAGCGAGAGCGTCGACTGGAAGCTTGGCGCCCTCTGCGGCTTTCGTAATTCTCTGGAAAAAATCGGCCGTCGTGTTCGCCGCCACGGCCTTTTCGTTGAGGGCCACATACTCGGCCAGCTTCTCGCCACCAAGCTGCCACGCCCGACCAACCATCTTGATCGCGTCGACAACAAGAATGATTTGCCCGACCAGAGGGACCCACTTCAAGATCGATGCCGCAATCGATCCAGCGACCCCACCAAGCGTCGGGGAGAATGCTTCCAGCGCGAGGCCAGCCGACCGAATGCCTGATGTATATCCGGTGAGGGCGGGACTCGCCTTCTCGGCGGCGCCGGCCAGAGCAATAAGTCCAGTGCCCGCCTTGTTCGTTGCGACGACGATACCCGCTGCAACAGCCTCCAGTGCAGTTCCGGTGCCCTTCAGTACGGGCACAGCCATTTCGTTGACTACACCACGGAACGCCGGGGAGAATGCATAGGCAGCCTCGGCCGCCTGGCGGAGATGGTTCGCCGCCGTGAGCGCGCCCTCGCCAGTGATGCGGAATCCCTCCGCATTCTCGTTGGCGACAGTTTTGGTCTTGGAGAGATTATCATTCGCCGCAGCAATCGATGCCGTGAGCTTATTCAGGGCAGCCGTGGCTTCATCGACACCATTGCTGCTGCCCTGAATTTTAACGTTTCGGATGGTGTCAACGCTAGGCATCTTCGCTCTTTTTCCTGAAATAGGCGAGATAAGCCTGATCCATCGCTCGGATCAGCGTGGCGAACCTGTCGAAGTCGTCGTCGACCAGACTATAGCGCTGCGCGTAAGCGTTGATCGCGCTCCAGGGGATAGGGCCGCGATCCATACCGACCTGGCGATCGGTGGAGAGTGAACCGAACGAGGTCCACTCGAAAAGGAGGTGGCCAAAAAGGTCCACCTTGCTGGCTACGCATGGGAGATCAGACAGAGGGCATCCGACGGAGAGCGCAGCACTGACGATCGCTGCGTAACTTTCGCCCCAGTCCAGTTGCCAGACCAGGGCGTCGGTTAGTTTTTTACCTCTGCGGCCTCGTCGGACTTCCGGCGCTGGGCGACGACGGATCCTGCGTAGGCGGCGCCGGCCTGGAAGACACGGAAATCGGGATCGAGAAGCAGCTTCTTGCCGAGATCCTTCGTGTAGGGAATCGGCTGGTCACCGTCGTCGGTCAGGCCATCGACATCCAGAACGACAGTCTCGAGCAAAAGCTTGCCGGCGATGCGATCCTGATCCTCCGGGCTGACGCCCTCGGCGCGTTGGGCGCGGGGGATTTCCCGCACCAGCTTGCCTTCGAGGATCCGATAATCGACGTTGTTGGTGCCGCGGGCCTTGATGCGAATGCCCGGAAGGTCCGGGATGCCGTCGACCCAGTCACCCTGCTCAATGAGAGCAGAGTCGACCATCATTGCAGAAAGCTTCATGAAAACTCCAAAGTGTTGCGTTGAAATCAGATGATCGGGAGATACCAGAAGCGCGAAGCGCTGCAGGTGTAGCCAAGCGTGGCGCTCATGAACGCCGTGAAACCCGCGTTGATCATCACGTCAGCGTTTTTTCCACTGACGGACGGCGACCCGCTGCCGAGCTTGATGCTCGGGAAATCGAACACATAGGATTCGCGGTTGCCGTCAGAACGCCCGACGCGCATATCGAAGCTGGTCAGCGTGTTGTTGACGATCTTGTCGTAAATCGACTTGTCGCCAAAATAGGTATCCAGCGTTCCGGTAACGGTGAATTCGCCGTTTCCGGTGCCGACGGCGCCGATCGACCCGATGGCCTGCTGCGCACGAATGTTATTGTTGACGTTGAACATGGCGCCTGTGACGAAGTTCGGGCCGGTGATGGTCGAGCCATCGAAGCCGAGGCGGCCAACGTTCGTAGACGTGTTCAGCACGCCGTAGGTCGGTGCCGCCACGTCGGTTGCCCCGGAGACGCGAGTAGTGACGGCCGACGCGCTCTTGCCGATATAGTTCTTGGTATAGGTCGCGATGGCCTGCGTCTTCGCATCGACCTGCAGCGTGTTGAGCGTCATTCCCAGCAGGTACTCGTAGGTCACCGGCGAATGGTCGAGATACTGGCGCTCGATGGTGTTGGAGCGTTTGGTGGAAGCGTTGATCAGGAAGTCGCCCATGAACACGCGTACGGTCGCGCTGGTGCCGGCATCGGCCGCCCAACCTACGGGAACGCGATCAAAGGTGATCTTGTGGGCCGTGACCGCAGACACCCGGCAGAATCCGTTGCAGGCCGACGTGATGGCGAAGGCGCAACTGGCGTTGTCGCCGTCACCGACCTTCAACCACTCACCGGCAGAAATGCCCAGCGTAGTGAAATCCAGAATAGTCGATGTGACGCCGTTGCCGCCGGAGGTGACGGCGACCAGGTCACCGGATGCGCCCATGAAGCCGACGACGCGCACAGCCGCACCGACGGGGATCTGGCCCGCCTCCGCAGTGAAGGTGGATGCCGGATAGGTAATCGCCGTGGCGGTGCTCGACGTGACGCGCGCCAGCTTGTTGTTGCTGGCCGTCGGCATACCGGAGACGAGCGTCAGCATCGCAGCCACGAATGCCGCGCCGCCGGCGGATACGGTGAGCACGGCCGTTGCGACGTCGCTGATTTCGGTGTCGATCGTGGCGACGGTAATAACCGGATTGCTGGACCACGTCCCTTGCAGCGCTTCCTCGAGGTCATCGTCCGCCACCTGAAAGGCGAGTTCGCCGCCGATCGAGCCGCCCGCATCTTCGCCCACCAGGATAAGATCGGTCACCTGGCGATCGGAGCGGATCTCCGAGGTGATAACCGTCTTCGGATTTGCGTTCAGACCGCTCGACGTCTGTCGGATCTGCTTGAAAGCCGGGGTGGCCGGCGTAACGCCGAAGGTAGTTTCGCGAACCTTCGCAAGGGCGACGCGGTTCGTCGACTGGAGATCAGCCATTTAAGACTCCATAGGAAGGCCGACGGCGCCGGCGAAATTGAGGGATTTAGGCGAAGATGTCCGCGAAATACGGAGTTGAGAACGAGATCAGAAAGCGACCGCCGACGTAGTTCGAGTTGTCGACAGCGGCAGGGCTCGGCGCCCAGGTCGTGACGCCATCAAACTGCTTGCCGCGGAACAGCGCGCGTAGCTGGTCGATCCAATCGAGCGGCTGCGAGAGACCCGACCCAGTGGAGAAACTGAGCACGATGCGGAAGGCACCGGACTCGCGGAAGACATTATTGCCGGGCGCCCCGACGGTGATCTGGTTCTCGGCTGAGACCGGGTATTCGATGGTCACGTAGGGCTTGCCATCGCCGGTGCCCTGCCCCGACGTGTCGTCATCAATGATTGCGCACAACGTCCAGTTTGCCGCGAGCCGGGCCGCGACCGCGTCGACCACCTTTTTCCCTGCCATTTATCTTACTCGAATGGTGATCGCGGGAAGCCGAAGGCTTCGCTCAATATCGGCTATCGTGCGAAGGCTGGAGTCGACCTTGGAGGCAGCAAACCGGCCGCGCTTGTTGGACAAATCGCCATGATCTTTTGCGCGACTTCGCCCCAGAGGGACGTAAGCAATGATCGTTCCTTCGAATGGGGCGCGGTAGCTAAACTTGATAGCAGCCATATCCCCGAACTTCAGATCAGCCAAGGTCGCGACCGCCTCATAGACGCCGTTTACCGCTTGAGAACTGTCACCATCCTCGATCCGACGGGAGTACTCGGTCAGGTTGACGAACACATACTCATCGGCGACCGGAATTTTTTCGTGCGGATCAATCTGGACGCCGTCAGCAAACAGGGCGTGCGAAGCTTTGTATTGCCCGATGTGCGGGTCATTGCCTGACCCGACTGGCGAATTCGCTACAAGTTGATCATAGATCCACCCGAAAACGTCGGGCAACAGATTAAAGCCATACTCAATTGTGCCGTTTGGGCGGACCTTGCTCTCATCGGCTCCGACCAGACCGTCTACCTTGGTGGAATGGGCCGGCGTGTAGCCTAGCGCATCCGCATCTATCTTCTCGGCACCCGCTAGGGCCTCCCGTGCAGCAGTCGCAAGCGCAGCGCTACGAGCGGCCGGCGAAAGATCCTCTGCAATGATGGCCTTAATATCCAAGTCAATCGGGTCGATTGATCCGCTCAGCATTAACCGGTGACCCGCATCTCAATCCGGATCGGCTCGCGTCCAAGCATGAACGGCTTCACGAAATCGACCGCGCGGGGCGCCTGCCCGCGCATCAAAACTTTGTCAGTCAAGCCAGCGCGAGGGATGCGCTGATCGACGTTGAACGGCGGCAGCGCTGGCACCTGACCGCCTGGCCATTGCGCGCTGTTGATCTGGGTCGGCGAGATGATGACATTCAGGTCAGTCGCCTTGATGCCGGCCGCGAGTTGCTCCGTTGTCGCGGCATCGACGCGCGCGATGCATGCCACATCGATATTCACCTGGTTTGGTGCAGTCCCGACAACGCGACGAAGGATGATCTCCTCCCACGCCCCCGCGAGGAGCGCGCCGTCCAAGGCACTTATGAGCGAAGCGGCGGTCGACATCAGCCCTGAGCCACGCCATTGACCGACAACCGTTCCGGCTCAGGCTGCGGCTCGGAGGACGCCGGCGAGTCGGACAAAGGGCCGCCATTGCTGCCTTCCAGGGAGTTGGCGAACTCTTCGATGTCGGCCGCAGATTGTTCAGTCGCGTCGATGTGGGCGTTGACCTTGTCGAAAGCCGCCCCCGCCCGCGCGCCGGCACCATTGATCCGCGACAGCAGCTTGTCGGAACGGACTTCGAGGTCGTGATTCAGCTTCGACATTGCAGATGCGAGGCCCTGAAATTTCGGGTTCATGTCGATCGCCTCAAGGAATTCGGGGTGGCGTTGTAGAATTTCGAGCCGTAGCTATGCGTGCGCGATTGCGACGAAGGCCGTCAGGCGATCCATCAGCGCACGGAGGCGCGCACCGAAAGCGTAGTGTTGGTGTAAGCGCCGGTCGACATGACGTAGACAGCCAGCTGAGTGCCAAGGACCCCGTCGTTTACGCCTTCCGACGTGAGATCCGCATAGGCCGCCACGGCCTTCGACAGCAGCCCGCTGAGGTTCGCGGTCTTCACCGAAGTTGCCATCGTGAAATCAAACCGCGCGACGTGGCGCCAAGTCGTGCCGCCGTCAAAACTCGTCGCCACGATCGCGGAGCACGTCGTGCCGCCCGACCCGTATTGAAAAACCGCCTCCAGCGTCACAGCCGACATGCCGTCCATATCCGAGATCGGCGTAAGCAGTGCGAGTGGGCGCGCCGCGCCGATCTGGAGCGCGGCGAGCGTTTTGAGGCCGGGATTGTCCATTGCGCAGCCCTAAATGTTGATCTGGCGGTGTCGGTTGAGCTTCTGCGCGATCTCGTCGGGCAACGGCGACCCCGGTTCGGGATTCCGGAAGAAATAGTCCACCTGGTGATCTCGAACGCCCGGGATGCTATCCCGCTCGCTCTTGATGTTCGGGTCGCGGAGGCGCGCAAACCAGTTCATCTTCACCAAGTCGACTGCGGCAGACTCGATGTCGGGGGGGAGATTTCGCCCGTCTTGGCTTGGCAAAAGCCATCCGGCTACGTAGGTCACGACCACCTTGTTGCCATTCCAGTCGGTCGGGCGGTCGCTGGATAGATGCTTCAGAACGCCCGCGCCGTCGACCTCATACTCGCTCGGATCAAGCGAGGTGCCGTCCTGCACGATGCCCGTGATGGACGCCACAGGGCGGCGCGAGAGCACCAAATACTGAGTGCGTTCGGAGTCCAGCCGCCGTGCCAGATAGCGCGAATGGTGGACCCGGTACGTTTCGGCCAGGGTCTCCTGACCAAGCGTCACCGTGCCGTCGTCAGCCTCGACCGTATTGAGATAATCGGCGATCATCTGCGAGGCTACGCTGATCTGCAGCGACAGCCAGGCGTTATCCTTGCTGTCCTCAATGCCGAGCCCGGATTTCACAGCGGCAAGCGTCGTCAAATCCGTGACCGCGGCGGGGGTGAGGACAGCGAGCATGCGCTTACGCCGGCGGGTTGGCGGTGGGGGCATTCTTCGGATTGCCGAGCACGACAATGCCGGCGAGAAATAGGTTGCCGGTGTTGTTCGACGGCGTCACCGTGGCGCGAATATAGCGCCTGCCACCGATGTAGCCGATCTTGCGGCACAGATTGTCCACGGAGAAATCGAAGCTGCCCAGCGGCAGCGTGCCGATCAGATCGGTTGCCGGCGGCGCGGCGGTGTCCGACAGGCCGGAATCATCACCGACTTCCAGTGTCAGGGCGAACGTCGCGTCGGCGTCCGTCAGCGTGCCGGTATCCAGCACAAGCGTGCAGGAGTTATAGCCCAGCATATCGATGATGCCCGACACCTGCGCGGTATTGTCGGTGACAGCGGCTTTCGGCGGAAAAAGCTGCTTGAAATTGAGGTCGTTGCACTGGTCTCTCATCGTCGTTTTCCTTTCGGGAGTGTCAGGGTTGGGCGGACGTCCGGAGCGGTCCCGCCCTTTGCGACGTCGCCCGGGAATGGCTTGAGTTCGAGTGTTTCAGCCTCATCGTCGGTCGGCTTACGCGCCAAACCTGCGGCGATGCGCGCGACGGCCATGTCGTCCGGCATGTCGATGAATTCGCCGTGGGCGAGATCGAAACTTCGACCCGCCCACGACGATAGGTTGATGACCTTCACGAACCAGCCGGTTACGAGGCGCTGTTGGCGAAGTACTTCAGCGGGTGGGTGCCCGCGTCGACCAGATTGCCGTCCCAACGCTGGAAGGCGAGGAAGCCGGTCTGGTTGAAGTCGGCATAACGCTCGGTCAGACGGAGCACCTGCACACCGGCGACACGCCGGATGAAGTACTTTGAGAAGTCACCGAACAGAACCGACTTCGCATTAGCCGCCATCGCAGGCATGTCCTGGTTGACGGTATAACCGAAGCTGTTGATGGTCGGCGGCTCGCCGGCGATCGTCATACCCGGCATCCAGAGGTAGCGACCCTGGGTGTCCTTGAGCTTCTTGATGACCTTCAGCGAAGTGTCATTCATCATGAAACGAGCGTTCTTGCGATACGCCGGATCCACGGAATGCTCGAGTTCGATCAGGTCATCGAAGATCAGGCTGGTGGCCTCGCCGGTGGCGCCGGTGAAGCCGAGTGTCGCAGCGGTCACGGCGCCAGTGGGCTTGCTGGAGCCGTCACCGGTGGTGAAGTGGGTATTGATGGCGCGCGCGATGCGGGTTCCCAGCTTGGTGGCCAAGAAGCCATCGAGATTGAAGGCAGAGTCCTGCAGCAGCTGATTGGACACCAGAACCAGCTTGGAGGTGTAGGTGTAAGCGCCGAGTGTAACAGCGCCGAACGTCACGTCCTGATTTCCGGTCTGAGTATTCTCGGTCAGGATCGCACCGGAGTTGCTGGTGTCGTTGTCGGTCGGGATCGGCAGGGAGTTGCCGCTCTCGGTATCGAACACGAAGGCCACGCCGGGGTCCATCATGCCGCCATAGGCCTTCTCGGCATCCATGAGCTCATCATAGAAGCCGGTCGGGACAGTGTAGCCGCCACCCGTGTTCGAGCCGGTCGACTGCGCGTTCTGGAAGCGCGGCAGCGCCAGCTCCCGCTCTTCAGCGCTCAGACCACCCATGCCATTGCGGAGGTAGCTGTTGAACGCCTTGGTTTCGGCATGCTCGTTCTCGGCGACCTCGTCGGTCGAGATGTGGCGGACCTTCGCGGTGATGCGCTGACGTTCGCCGAGGTTCTTCTCGGAGGATTCCAGGCGCTCTTCGCGATCGATCTTGCCCTTGAGGCCATCGGCCTCCTCCATCATCCCGTCGAATTTGGCCTCGATTTCCTTGGCCTCGGCCGCAGGGGTTTCTTTCTTGATCGAGTCGTACAGTGCGCGGGCATCGGCAACGAGCTTAGCGCGCTGCTCCCGCAAGTCCTTAACAGCCATGATGGCTCTCCATGTAAAAGGCTGTCGAAATGGCAGCCGGGAACAGCGCGAAGCAGGATGCCGCGCGCAAACTCTGAAACTGGGTGTGCGCTTAGTCCTGCGTGGCGAGCGCCAAACGGAGGCGCATCTGCGTTACGCGCGTGCGCGAAGCGTTCATGGCCTCGTCGTCGGACGTTTCCTGATCTTCGCCGGGATCGTCACCGACAACCTTGTCGACCAGACCAAACGCCTTCGCTTCGGTAGCGGTGAACCACGTTTCGGCAGCCATCGCCGCCAAGCAGGCGGCCGTATCCTTGCCAGTCTTGGCGGCATACATGCCGGCGATTTGGCCGTCGATCTTGCTGAGGACGCCACTGAGCGCGGTCATGTCGTCGGAGTTGCCGACGCCGATTCCCCATGCCTTATGGATCATCGCCATTGAATTTTCGGCCATTGTCACTGTGTCGCCAGCCAGCATGATGAAGCTGGCCGCCGACGCCGCCCAGCCGTCCACAAACGTGTTGATGGTCGCGGGGTGCGCCTTCAGTGAATTGTAGATGGCGAGGCCATCGAACACATCTCCGCCGGGGCTATTGATGCGGACATTGATGGTTGAAGCGGTAATGCCAGAGAGCGCAGTGGCGAAATCCTTGGCCGTGACGCCCCAATATCCAATCTCGTCGTAGATCAGGATTTCAGCGGCGCCGTCGGCGGCTGCCCTTACCTCCAGCTTCGAAGCCGCCTTCGGCTTCTCTGTGCCACGATTCTGGAAATGATCCTTCCATTTCGCCTTTACCGAGTCCTTGTCGGCGAATGCGAAAACACGGAAACGCGAAAGGAAGTCACTCATGTCGTTGCTCCTAAGCCGGAACGGCTGCGGCTGGCGCTGCGCCGCCATTACCTGAATCGGTTGATTTCTTGCCGGCCATAGAGATCGGCGTCATGGTCGAGTTAATGAACAGCTGGTCTGCACCATCGGCGGCCGGCAGATTCTTGAGGTGGCGCACTTCAGCCGGCTTCATCCAGCCATTCTGAATTCCGCTCGCGAATAGCGCGGCGCTCGCCGTCGAATCCATCGCCAGCAAGGCATCACGATCGAACTCGGCGTAGAACTTTGAGTTGCCCGGGAAGAGCTTGCGGTGAAACTCGTCCTCGATCCGCTTGAGCCAAGGTTCCAGCGTGAAGCGAAGAAACCCCAGCGACTGCTGTTCGATGCCGGAGCCCCAGCTTGTAGTCTTGTCGGTTTCGCCGACCATGTGCGGCGGAACACCGAACAAGCGGCATATGTCCGTTACTTGGTATCGGCGGCTTTCCAGCGTCTGCGCGTCCTCCGGCGACAGCTGAACTGCGGTCCACTTACTGTCCTTGTCGACGAAGATTGTCTTACCCGCGTTCGCGATGCCGGCGTTTTCCTGCTCGAACTGCGCCTTGAGGCGGCTGAAATTCTGCGGGCTAATATTTGCCGCAACCTCGAGCACGCCGCTCGGCTTTGCGCCATTGGCGTGCATCCGAGCAATAAACTCCGCCATTGCCAAATCGAGACCGATGCTCTGGCGCCCGGCCACGCCGATCGGCGAAAGGCCCCTCAGCCCGTCGAAACCCAATCCTGGGACGTGGATGACGTCACCCTGATCGAGATCCAGTAGATCGCCACCGATCATGACCCGATAACGGGTAAGCCCGTCGAGCCGGTACGGAGTGACAGCCTGCCGTACCATCGGCATGAAGCCTACGATGCGGTTAGCATTGTCGCGCTCGATCAACGAGTAGTGGTTCCCCCCGAGCAAAAGATCCGTGATCATCAGCTCGCGCCAGATGAACGATCCCATCAGGTCATTCGGTGCGTCGTGCAATAACGGATACAGACGGTTCTCATATGCCTCGCGGCGCCCCGACGCCGTGCGCTCGTACATCGGGAGCGGAAGGCTGGCGATGATGCCGGCGACGAGCGAGACGCAGCGAAACACAGTCGTTGAGCGGATCGCACTGCGCTCGCCGACTTCCGGCCCTGCCCATGTCCGACCACCGCCGAACAGATCCACCATCCACGCGGCCGGATCAGCCAGGTTAGTCGACGGGTTTTCCGGCGACGCATTCTGGAAACTTGGTTCCTCCCGTGCAGCCGGTTCGTTATCGCGCTTGAACGGCCACATTCTCGGACTTCCATAACTCGTCTCGATCGAAGATCGAGCCGCGCGAGGCGGGGTTCAACGACATCTCGGCGACTGCGTCGAAGCCGGCCATCAAAGGATCAACCTTGCCGTAGCCAGAGGCATCGCGCGCAATGCGCATGCCGGTGCCTGTCGCCTGCACGATGGCGTTGCCGGCGCACCACGCCATCATGCGACGCCCGCCGTGCTTGAAGGATCCGTCTGCGAGTTTCCGCTCTACAGTCTTGATGGCGCCCATCAGCGCCACGCCCTGGCGCACGCCGACAAGCAATTCATTTTCTTGGGTGACGCCAATATCAGCCAGCGCGTCAACAATGGAACCGAGGCCGGCGGGATCGGCGCCGACCTTCGCCAGTTTTCCGGAGTCGCGGCACTCGCGAACGATATCGACCACAGCCGCTACATCGTCCGGCAACCGCTCAACGAGCGTCAGGTCGCCGTCTTTGATGAAATCCTGATAGGTGGAGTGGTTCGCCTTGCGGCGCGCCCAGCCTTCCGGAGATATGAAAGCGTGCGCCCAACCGAGCCAGTTGCCCGTTCCTTTTTCACGGCCCAGCACGAAGATGCCGAGCAAGTCGTCGAGGCCGCCGCCATCTAGACCTACGGTCAGGACTTCCGATCTCCGGATAACCTCGGCGAGCGTAAGGCCTTTGTCAGCGCCGCGAGGCCAGAGCGCGGCACCGGCCCAACCATCCGACCGGAGCCCCTGCCCGATCTCAACGTTGAAGTGCTGAGACGCCAGCAGCGCAAGCTGCGCGGGGCCCTCCTCCTCGGCCTTCAGCAACTCTCGGGCCAGGAAGTCTTCATTGACCGAACGGCCCATATTCGGGTTTACGAAGCCCCACAGCTTCCGATTCTTCCAGCCGCCGTCCTTCGTGAGGCGCAATGGCAACTCGTAGAGGATAGGCAAGAGTGGGAGATCCATCTCCCCGTCGCGCACGCGGCGCGCCATGTTCAGTTCGGACTTGAAAACGCCGACCGGCGGAGCCTTCGATTGCGTGGTGGTCTGAAACAAAAACCCGTCCGGCCGCGCCGTCAGCGCACCGCGAAGCTCGACGAACACGTCGGCCGCATTGGCCTTCTTGGCGAAGACGTGGGTTTCATCAATCATCGTCCCGGTAGCTTTGGACCCGGTGATGACGTCGGTATCAGCGGCCTTAATCTGCAGGGTAGCGCCGGTCGGCCGGTACGTGATCAGCCGGATGTGGCGCTGAATGTGAAACTTGGCCTTGAGGACCGGGTCCAACATCACCGTTCCCGATGCCTGCTTGAACGCGATATCGGCGATTTCCTTGGTTGGCGCGATCAGCAAAAACTCTGCCGAAGGCCGCTTATTCATCAACAAGGCGACCACCATGATGGCGCCGCCGTTCGAACTCTTCGCGTTCTTCTTCGGAATGAGCAGGAAGTATTCCTGGATCATCCGCACGTTCAGCGCCGGGTCGTATGACCCAAACAGTGCCGACACGACCGGGAAGAACCACTCCCCGCAAGCCTCTGCCAACGTCGGCGTTCCGAACAGATCTGGGATGCGCAGTTGCTTGAAGTAGCGCAGCCCCCGCGCCGCCTCAGAAGCGAACAGCGGCAACTCTGGCACCAGCGGCTCGCCGGCGAGTATACGGTCCTCCCAGTCTTTACAGGCGGTCGACCATGGATTCATCAGTTCACACTGGCTGGCGTATTCTCGAGATCGTCCCACTCGGTGCCAGCGGCGGCGGTCTTGGAATCTTCCTCAGCCTGTTCCTTCTTGCCCGGCGCCGCATCTGTCAGCTTGGCGAGTGCCGTGGCCAATTGGTTGGAGCTCTTGGTGCGGACTTCATGGTCCAGCGCCTTGAGCAGTTTCGCGCGGGTAGCGGCATCCTTCTCGCCGGTGAAGTTGGCGTCAACCAGCTCCATCAACAGCGCCGCGTGCTCGTTCAGATATTCGAGTTCGGCCATCAGACTGAGGATGATCCCGCGGCCCCGATCGACCAATTGCTTGGTGGTCGTGCCCGCATTCATCCGGCGCGGTTCGTGCCGCCTATGTTCTGGTTCGCGGGCTGGTTCGCGCTGAGGTTCGCAGTCGGGCGTCGCTACTGCGAACTTGACCCATCCGCGCTTCTTGGCCTCTTTGCGGACGGCGGTGTCGGAGATACCAAAACGTTTAGCGAGAGCCCTGATTGAAAGGTCTTCCGCGTTGTACGCCTCGCCGATCCGAATCCAGTCCGTAGAATTATTTTCTCCTGTTCGCACTGGTTCGCACCTGACTGAAATTCCCAAAAACCCAGAAATTCTGCGAATGGGTATCCATGCGGTGCATGATCCCTAAGTCGCAGACTTTTGACTGCCCCCTACCCCTACGCAAATGCGCGAGCGGCGCGGGCTCGATTGCCTTTGAGTGTGTTGTGCGCAGTGCAGAGGCACTGGCCATTGCCTGGGTCAAGTAAGGCGCCGCCATCGGCGCGCTCAATGATGTGGTCGCCTATCATGACGTCGCCGCGCTTGGCTGAAGCCTGACACCGCTGGCCACTCTCGACCCACTCGCAACGCCACCCGGCACGGCGACATACATCCAGCCGCCATGCTCGGTGTGCTGCGGTCTGCAGCTCAGGATCCGCCTGCTTGGCCAGCGGCCTCGCCGTGCGCGTGTCATGTGCAACAAGCCGCGGCTTACTGGTGCGCAGCGCCATCAGGCCATGTCACATGGCGATGTATCGCCCGTGTCGACATGGTGCATGGCGAGGTCGTCGCAAATATCGCGCTGCGGCTCAGCATCGATCTTCATTCTCATGGCGCGACGACGAAGGATGCGAGCCTTGCCGCCATCCCTCGTCTTGCGGCGGAACGCCAACTCGATGACGTTGGTAGACTGCTCGCCCTGTATCTCTACGTCACCGATGCGGTAGGCCATACAACGCCATCCAGTCCTTAAGCCACCGGCATCCGATACGTGCCGACGGTAGCGCCAGCGTCGTTCATCACGTATGCGATGCCATCCCGAAACGCCGTCTCGGCGCCGATCGTGGCAGGCGACTGACTTGCGCCGAACAGGTAGAGGGCGCTGCGCCCGGTCGCTTCATCCGGATTGAACGCCACACTATCGGCGGTAACGATGGTCTCATGGTGCCTGACCGTCAGCATGGGTGTCGTCCTTCTGGTTCTTCTTCGGGGGATCGTCGCTATCCGCGTCCGGATCCCCAAGCAATAAGGTCTTGGGTGCGACGGGACGGGTCGAGGTTCCTTAGGCCGCCTTCGGCGCGTGATCGAAGGTGATCAGGTATTGTTCCCCAAGTACGAACTGATCCACGGCCTTGAGGAGCCCCATGGCCGCTAGCCATCTGGCATTCCCAAGTAGGGACTTGGGCATCGCCGACTACAGGGTGCCTCGAGTCGTCCTACTGCAGGGTTGCGCCCGGCAGCGGCCACTTCACGTATCAGCAATCGTTTCCGGTCTTACCGGCCGGGGCCTTTGCGCCGTCCGCTTGCTGCGCTGCGGTGGGTTGCCCCTGCATTTGCCGCTGCGCATCCTGGGACGACGTCGGGCCGCCGGCGGTCTGCTGGTTCATCGCGCTGGTTGGCGGTTGCTGGCCAGAGCTGGAACCGGTACCGACGGTTGCCCCGGTGTTGCCCGGCGTCGGGCCCGAGCCCGCGTCGCGCATCTCGGCCGATTTGCCGGTGTTGCACGGCCCTGCAATTGCTGCAGCGCTCCCGAGCACCA
>NZ_JAQGJT010000027.1 GCF_028290495.1 Tardiphaga sp. | reverse complement strand
TTTGCCGGCTTTTCTCAACGACGTGGTGCTGCGTGATTTGCAGCTTGGCCCCTCAAGCGTCGATCTTCGGGTGCGCCGCCACGGCGATGATGTGTCGCTGGAGGTGTTGCGCACGCGCGGCCAGATCCGGGTGTCGATCGTTCTGGCGCACTGAAAGCGGCTCTTGGTTGCGGCGCTTGGTTGAAGGAGACTCTATGCGCGTGAAACGCCTGTTTGCGTCCATGATTATCACGTCCCTGACACTCGCGACGGCTTGGGCCGCCGATCAGGCTGTCCCGCCGCCGCCGGCTGCCGGGGCTCCGTCGGAACTGACGCCCACCCCGGCGCCATCACCAACGCCGCAGCAGAGCGCGACGCCGCAGGCCGTGCCAAAGGAAGCTTCGAAGCCCAAGGAGCCACCGAAAGAGGCCCCGCCGGCCTCGGTTACCATCCTGAGCGCAAGGGAAGTGCATGGCGTGCTGGGGCGTGACGTCCGCAGCGCGGCCAATGAGGATATGGGGAAAATCATCGACGTGATCGTCGATCGGAGCGGCGCGGTGCGCGCGGCGGTGATCGATTTCGGCGGCTTTCTCGGCGTTGGCAGCCGAAAGATCGTTGTCGACTGGAACGCGTTGCGGTTCGGCCGTGTTGCCGACAAGACCGACAGCGTCACGCTCGAATTGACCAAGGATCAGGTCAAGGCAGCTCCCGAATACAAGGAAGATACGCCGGTCGTGGTGCTGGGGGCTACCGGAAGCCTGCAGCCGTTGCAATTTGACGACCAATGAACGAATTGGAGAGAGACACACTGCTCGCGGCCCCACCCAAACACCGGATTGAGCGGATCGATGGCGATGATCGCGGGCGCTCGATCGGCGGCGACGACTATGGGCCGTCGCCACCGATCGCTCCTCTGCCAAGCCCTTCGCCCTGCCGCGAGAGCTTGCGCGGTCTCGATTGGTTCATCTTCTTCCTGGCGGATGTGCAAACCGGATTTGGCCCGTTCGTCGCGGTTTACCTGACCACACAAAAATGGACCCAGGTCGAGATCGGCTTCGTGCTGTCGATCGGCGGAATCGTCGCGCTGCTGGGCCAGATGCCCGGCGGCGCCATCGTCGATGCCGCGCGCTCGACCAAGCTGGTGGCCGGCGCCGCCGTGCTGACGATCTGCTTCTGCGCGCTCGGCTACGCCGCGTTCCCCGTCTTTCCGATCGTCGTCACCGCCGCCACGCTGCATGCGATGGCGAGCTGCGTGCTGGGACCGGCGATCGCCGCGGTCAGCCTTGGCCTGGTCGGGCCGTTGCGAATCGGCGAACGGCTCGGCCGCAACGCGCGCTTCGCCTCGCTGGGCAACGGCGTTGCCGCCGCAGTGATGGGAACCTGCGGCTACTATTTATCGAGCCGTTCGGTGTTCGTCGTCACCTTCCTGCTGGCGCTGCCGACGTTGTATGCGCTGTCGCGGATTCGCGCCCGCGACATCGATGCAGCGCAGGCGCATGGCGCCACCGCCGCGCAGACCGAGGGGCATACGGCGGTTCGTTTCCGCGACCTTGTCCGACAGAAAGCGCTGCTGATCTTTGCCGCTGCGGTGTTGCTGCTGCAACTGGCGAATGCCGCGATGCTGCCGCTGATGGCCGGCGTCGTCACCACGCGCTCGGCCGACTGGGCGCCGGTGCTGATCGCGTTCTGTATCGTGGTGCCGCAGGCGATCGTCGCGGCGACCTCGCCGACCGTCGGCCGCAAGGCGCAGCAATGGGGGCGGCGGCCGTTGTTGCTGCTCGGCTTTGCCGCGCTGGCTATTCGCGGGCTGCTGTTCGCGACCGTGACCGATCCCTACGTGCTGGTCGCGGTGCAGTTGTTCGACGGCGTCACCGCCGCGGTGTTCAGCGTGATGATCCCGCTGATCGTCGCCGACCTGGCGTTCGGCAGCGGCCGCTATTCGCTGGCGCTCGGCATTGTCGGCACCGCCACCGGCATCGGCGCGGCGCTCAGCACGGTGCTCGCCGGATTGATAGCCGACCATTTTGGTGCGCCCCTGGCATTCATAGGCTTGGCCGGCGTTGCTGCATTGGGGCTCTTTTTGATTTGGGCCATCATGCCAGAGACTCGGCGCTGCGGCGCGACGTAACTTTCCTTCGCTCTGACCTGACGGATATTTTGGACCAGCGGGATAGAGACTGCTGCATTGTCACGCTCTGATCTGGATGGTGGGCGTCAGGTGCTGATGTCTGTGGTGCAGGTGGTCGGTAGTTCAGCGAGGAGTGCGGTCGGGCCGTGTTGTAGTGATTGCGCCATTGCTCGGTGACGACCGTGGCCTCCTTCAGGCTGCAGAAGATTTCACCGTTCAGGCCCTCATCACGCAGCTTCCCATTGAAGGACTCGCAGTAGCTGTTCTCCCACGGACTGCCTGGCTCTATGTAAGGTGTTTTCGCCGCGAGCTTTGCAAGCCAGCTGCGCACGATCCTGGCCGTCATCTCCGGACCATTGTCGGATCTGATGTGCTCGGGCACGCCGCTGGTGTTCACGGCGCCAGATTCGCTGACCCCGGTCGCTGCCAACCTGCCAGCCGGCAGTGACCAGCAGCGATGTGATCCGGCGATAGCCATACCGTCCGTATCGGGATGCCAGAGGGATGATCGCTCTCGTCAGCGCATCCTCATCAGCCCAGATGATCGTGGTGTAGCGCGGCGTCCCGCGTGATTGACCGACGATCCGGCAGGCCTGGCGAACCGGGAGACCATACTTCGCTCGAATGCCCTCTACTGCCCGCCGGCGCCGTTCGGCGGCTTACAAGTTTCCCGAGGCAATGTCCTTGAGCACCTGTTTCTCAAGCGACAGATCCGCGACCAGGCGTTTGAGGCGAACATTCTCCCGCTCCAGGTCCTTCAGCCGCTTCGCCTGATCGAGATCAAGGCCGCCGTACTCTTTACGCCAGCGATAGCAACCCTGCTGCGAAATGCCCGCTTAGCGACAGGCGACCGGCGTCGCTCTCCCCTGCGACATCAACACTTCGATCTGGCGCAGTAGCACCACGATCTGCTCCGCCTTGAACCTCTTCTTCGGCACCACCAAGGCTCCGTTCCAAGCTCAGTTTCTCACAAAGCTTGATCCACAAAAGCTCGGGCAAGTCACTTCACGACGCCATGAGCGTCTTGCGCAGCGATACGAACCACTGCGCTTCGCCGCCTATACCAGTTGTTAGAAACGGGAAAGTGTACGATCAAATTCGCGGAAGCTTCGCCGCGTCGACGACGCCCTTCCATTTCACGATCTCGCTCGCAACGAGTCGCTTCATTTCCTCCGGTGTGCTGCCGCGCGCCTCGCCACCGATGGCCGTCTCCAGCCTTGGCTTGATGTCAGGATCCTTCACCACCTCCATCACCGCACTATTCAGGGCGTTGATAACTGCGGCGGGCGTTCCCGCAGGCGCCAGCAGCCCCGCCCATGTCCGGACGTCGTAACCTGCGATTCCTGCTTCTTCCGCCGAAGGTACGCCAGGCAGCAGGGCCGCGCGGCTCCGCGACGTGACGGCGAGGCCACGGACGGCACCGCTTTCGATCTGCGGGGCGAGCAACACGCTGGTGCCGACGATCATCGGCACTTCGCCGCCAAGCAACGCCGTGATCGCCTGCGAGTCGCCACGGTACGGCACGTGAAGAATATCGACACCAGCCATGGATTTCAGAAGCTCGCCCGCCAGGTGGTGGGTGCTACCAAAGCCCACCGATCCGAAGCTGAGCTCTCCCGGCTTGGCTTTCGCCATCGCGATCAGATCCGAGAGCGATTTGGCAGGATAGTCGGCGCGCACAGCAATCACGAGAGCGTAGTACACGATCGTCGAAATCATCTCGAAACTGTCGACCGGCTGGAAGCGAAGGCTTTTATAAGTCGCCGCGGAGACGGCATGGCCGCCGGTGACCAGACCCAGCGTGTATCCGTCCGGTGTCGCGTTGGCGACAGCCTCGGCGGCAATATTGCCCCCTACGCCCGGCTTGGCCTCGACGATCACCGGTTGGCCCAATCGTTTCGACAGGCCTTCGGCTATCAAACGCGACAGGGTGTCTGCGGCACCGCCGGGCGCAAAACCGTGCAGGAGACGAATCGGATGCACCGGATAGACCTCGGCCGAGGCCGGCGCGGCTGAGACACTGAGCGCAACGGTGAATGCCGCCCCCCGCACGAGGGATGCCAGATAACCAAACATGTTTTCCTCCAGCGATATGAGCTGCCGCCACTCTGATGGTGACGTCTGCAGCGGCGGTATTACGTCAGGTGCTCAACAAGATACGATCCGATGCCAAGAGTGCGTCAGCGCAGCGAGGGCGGAATCGGAACGGAATACTTCGTGGCCACCGCGACAAGATTTGCCAACGTGCCGGAAGCAATCGGGATTCCCTCCTGGGTCCGCTTCGCAGCTTCCGCAAAGCCGCGTTCACCGGGCAGCAGAACCGGCTCATGCTCAGCCGCGGCCGGAAGTCCCTTGATTGCTTGGGCGAGTTCTTCGACGGCCTGCCTGAAGGCAGCCTTGTCGCCGAAGGCCACTGGATCGACAGCGAGGACCAGTCCGTTGAACGCCGCACCATCGGTCCCGTTCAACGATGCACTGATGATCGGATTGGCGATCAGAACACTCGACATGATCTCGATCATCAGCGACAGCCCCGCCCCCTTGGGCCCGGCCATCGGCAGCATGGACTTCACGGCCTTCGGGTCCGTAGTGCCGGCGCCGCTAGCATCGACGCCCCAGCCTTCGGGAATGGCTACGCCAGCGTCCCGCGCCGCCATGATCTTGCCTAGCGCCGCGGCGGAAGTGGACATGTCGAACACGATCGGACGATCGGGATCAGCCGTCGGCGCGGCGATGGCCAGCGGGTTGGTCGAGACGCCTTCGGCGCTGGATCCGAAATAGATCATGAGCGGCTTCGATGCAGTCATCACCATACCGATCATGCCAGCCTCGGCCACCTTCTGGGCGAAGTATCCGATGGCGCCGGCGTGAGTGATATTTCTGGCCGAGCACCATCCGATCCCGTGGCTCCCGGCCAATTTGATCGCCTTCTCCGCCGCCAGCAGCATCCCGACGGCGCCGGGTGCCCGATCGGCATCGAGCACGGCAATGGCGCCCATCTCGGTCTTGAATGCGGGCTTCGCATCGGAATTGATGATGCCGAGTTTGACCATTTCGATGTAACGCGGAATTCGCAGCACGCCGTGCGACTCCGCGCCGCGCAAATTGGCCCACACGAGGAGGCCCGAAGTCTGTCGGGCCTGTTCCGCCGTGAACCCGCCGGCAGTCAGCAGGTCCGCAGCAAAAGTCCGAAGGATTTCGGGGGCAACGTTACGCTTGATAGCCGCTGTCATGTTCAGGATCCAAGCGGCGACGGAAAGAACTTGTCGAGCCATCCCTTGATCAGGGCTTTGGTGCGAGGGGCATCCTGGGCCGATAGCGGAAAATGGGACGTTCCTGTGATCAGCATCAACTCGGCCGGCGCGCCGGCCTTTTCAAACAAGCGGATCGACTGCTCGGTCGGCGTTATGCCGTCGTTGGCCGTGTGAAAAAACAAAGCCGGCCGCGGTGAAATATCTGCGACCACGTCATCAGCACGAAAATTGTACATGCTCCACGCTGTCTCCACCGGAATTTCCATGATCGCCTTGGGGGAAAGGTTCTTGCGAAGCGGCTCCGGAATCGGCACGGCGTCGAAGCGGGAGATCCACATGCTTTTGCCGGTCTCTTTCTTCTGCCGGCGCCCCTGCTCGAGCAGGCCGGTGAATTTGGCCCAAGCCTCCGGCGTTGGATGCTGTCCGCGGAATTTGCGCTCGCCGTCGCCCCATCCGCAGGAGGAAATGACGCAGGCGAAGCGGTCATCGACGCCGGCGGAATAGACCGCGACGGCGGCCCCGAAGCTATGCCCGACGACGCCGATGCGCGCGGGATCGACCTCTTCCCGACCGGTCAAAAAGGTCAACGCGTTCTTGGCGTCAACGACCTGATCGAAGCAGCGTACCTGACCTCGCTCGCCCTCGCTCTCTCCGCAGCAGCGGAAATCGAAACGAAGCGTCACGTAGCCCATCTGCTCAAGCATCGTCGCCTGGATTTCGGCATGGGATTCATCTTTCGACCCAACGAAGCCGTGCAACACAACAAAGGCCGGCAGTCGCTGGCCGGGCTCGCGCCCTTCCGGCACGTGCAACACCGCCGAAAGCTTCAGGCCATCGGAAAAAAAGGACAGTTTCTCTTGCATCGGTCGACTCCGGAATTCGTTGAAGGTCAGCCCGCGTCTCGGCAGAGCGGTGCTGACGTCTAGGCGATCTTCGCGAACGGGAAATGGAATTCGCGCCACTCCTGCGGCGCCGGCGTGCCCCACACGTTCATGGTCCGCACATTGCCGGGACGCGCCAGATTGGTGATCACGTTCGGCTCGAAGTCATTGTCGTCGGCGACCAGCGCCATCTGTCCGGCGCATTCAACCATCGCGCCGCAAGCGTCCGTGTAATAGGCGTAAGTATTGTCGCCGGGACGATGTCGGCCCGGACCCCACAGCATCTGCTTGTCGAACCGGTCGAGCAGATCACCGAGCTTCAGATAGTCGTTGAATTCGCGAAATTCGAACGAGTAATGGTGAAGCCCGACCACGCCCTTAACGATACCGAGGATGTGATGCTGGCGGTTGCCGCCATACATCCAGCTCAAGCTGTCGTTGACCATTCTCTCCGAGAGCTTCAGACCCCCGATTGCGGTCAGTTGCCGTCGCGTCGCGTCGGGGTCCGGCGTGATCAGGTTGGCGTGGTCCAGCCGCCCTGCGCCAACGCCCCGAGTGGGATGCCGGCGGTCGTAGATGCCATCGCGAATCGGAGTGTGAATCTCGAACCGCAAGCCTTCGGGAGTAGCGAAGGTCACGCCTGCCTTGATGCACTCCATGCTTGGTTCGCTTGATAACACGCGGCACCCCGCCGCCTCGACGCGCGATTCCGCCTCGCGCACCGCCTCGACCGTGAGTGCCTCGAGCCCGATCGTGTGGGTCGCGTTTTCAGGCGACTTGATCAGCACGAGTTCGGCTGCGCGTCCGTTGGAACTGAGCCAGACTTGCCCAGCTTCAGAATGGGTCACGTGCAGGCCGAGGATCTCCGTGGCGTCGTGGACAACGCCATCAATATCCGAGGTGTTGATCTTGATGTGCCCAAGGGCGTGGACCAGGTGCGACATCAGTTTCTCCGGGTTAGACGGTTATCGTTGGCACCTCATTATGGCATCCAGCGGAACATTTCAACGATTTTCGAAAATATATGGTTTGATGAGAATTTTCGTTGTCTGACGCCGCATTCTGAACTGAACGAGACGGCATTCCGCCTTAAAAGTGGCTCACTTTGAATTTTCGTTATTGTTCGTTGAGACGGTTTCAGCACAGCCATCGCTAACGCTTCCGCCATGCGACTGAGGAGCGGCAGGCCGCGACCACCCCACAAGGACACGCCGGCAACATTGCGCCGTCAGACCGGCCGAAGCACGTCTTTGGCGTATTTCAGGACGTTCTCGGTCGTACTGCGGATGTGCCGCTCGATCAGTGCCACGGCCTCGTCGGCTTCCCGGCCTACGGCCGCCAGCATCAATGCCCGATGCTCCCCCACCTTGTCCCGGTTCACCGGCCGATAAGCGGCCGACAGGCTGCGGTAGCGCTCCGAGCGATCATAAAGCGAATCGCGGATCGCCAGCAGCGCCGGAGAACCGCAACTCGCGACCAGCGCGTGGTGAAACTCCTTATGGGCGGTCCGCCACTTCGGATTGTCGGCAGGAGGTCCCGACAGGCGCTCTTCAACCTTGTTCAGGCGATGCAGCGCGGACATCATCCCGATTTCCCATTCGTCGTCGCCCTTGGCAATCGACTGGCGCAGCATGTTGACTTCGATCAACACCCGCACGTCGGTGATGTCACACAAATCTGCAACCGTGGCCGGAGCCACATGAAAACCGCGCTGTCCTTCAGAAACCACCAATCCGTCGGCAACCAGCGCCATCAAGGCTTCCCGCAGCGTGGTGAAGCTGACGCCGAACATCGCACGCAACGGTTCGAACCGCAGCGGTTCGCCTGGTTTCAGCCGGCAAGTGATCAGTTCTTCGCGTAACCGATGGGTCACATCGGCGGCGACGGTATTGCCGAAAACTTTCCGCTGATTGCCGACTTCGATGTTCACGCTCAGTCTCGTTTTTCAGGCCGGCTGCAATCTCGTGAGAAAACCGTACTCCAATGGCGCTCCGATGAATATCGAAATATCGATTTATTTCCGATGATAACGTTCGTGCTACCGCTGCCTAGCCCGACCGGTCCGCCCCAAAAGTGACTTCGGGCCTCTGGATGCGGGTATCGAGGGGGAGTGCCCCCCGTTTTTAGGCCAACCACCTGTCCGGGAAATCGATGGCTATCGACGTCTGCAGCCTGCATGGATGGCGGGACCAGCTAGAATTGACCGGCCCAAGCTCATCCATCACCGCGAATGGAAGTCCGCTTTGCGCCGATTTTGTTGAAAAACTCACTGTTGAAGGCGGACGCGGTCGCTGATTCATTGTCGATATCGGCGGAGGCTGAATCGATGATGGTTCCCCAGCAGACTGATCAGGCGACGGTGTTTTACGAGTTCTCGCTCGAGCGCCACGTGCCGGCCTCCCACATGCTGATAGCGATCGACAGGCTCGTCTGATCGCCGCCGACGCCAACAAGCATCGCTCGGATGCGGGTGCCGATCAGCATGATTGGGAGGGCCTCGCCAGAACGCGCCGATCGGTCAGGGAATATCTCGACACGCTGGATGAGGCAGCTTGGGGCACAGCAAGTGAGACGGTGTCAAAGGTTGCCTTCAGATCCGACCCGACCGCGCAATGGACCGACGCTCACAAGGGCTATGCTTTCTTGGCCTATGCCGACAACTATCTGATCGACCTGAAGGTCGCGATCATCGTCGACGTCGAGGCGATACGCGCGATCCGGCCAGCCGAGGTCGGTGCGGCACGCTAAATGATCGAGCGTACCGAGGATCGCTTTGGACTACGTCCCGAGCGTCTGGCTACCGACAGTACTTCCGGATCGGCCGAGATGTTGGGTTGGCTGGTCAACGAGCGCACGATCGAACCGCACGATCCAGTGTCCGACAAGTCAGCCCGCAACGACGGGACATTCTCGCGCGACGACTTCGGCTATAATCCCAGACCGATGTCTATCTCTGCCCCGCCGGTAAGGTGCTGGCGTCGAGCGGGACCTTGGTGGACGACGAAGCGACACTTCTCTATCGAGCCCGTAAGCGCGACTGCGATATCTGCAAGCTCAAGCCACGGTGCTGTCCGAAGATGCCTGCCCGCAAGGTGCCGCGTTCGATCTACGCGAGCGCAAGTAGATCGAGATGTTGTTTGCGCACCTGAAGCGCATTCTCGGCCTTGATCAGCTTCGGCTGAGAGGGCCGTGCGGTGCTCACGACGAGTTCCTTCTCGCCGCAACCGCCCAGAACCTCCGAAAGCTGGCAAAGTTCCTCCCACCGCCCGCTCCGGTGCCCGCCTTCGCAGAGAAGAACTGACGCGCGTCGCTCCTCGGGTCATCGCGAACAGTCACGTCGCCCGACTTCTTCAACACAAGCCGCCAACAGCGGTCATTGCAGGCGAACGCGACAACCAGGTCTTTGAAAGTGCTTTCGAAAACTTTCGCGTCCCCGCCAAATGCGTTTCGACGGCTTAGCCGCCCATGATTTTCTTGCACGAGGTTGCAGACCCGGACGACATGCGGACGATGGCGAGCGTCGATTTCGACAGCGCCAATTCCTTGCGGGTGATGAACCGCAGGGTTGCCCGCGGATAGGCGTTGCAGAATTGCGAGAGCGTCGCCGCTGTCGCGGAGATGCTGTCTTGCTTCGGTACCACGGCAATGCCGCCGTCCTTCAGCATGTAGGCATCCTTGACGTTCGACATCGCCGATGCCGCCATGCAGGTCTTGAACAAGGCTTCATATGACTGCGCCGGCATCGGCAGTTCCCCCGCCAGGCTGCCCAGCAGATATTCGCGGCTCTTGCCGCAATTATCCGCCTTCGCGGCCGTGCTGGCCGTGAGCAGCAGTAAAAGAATGGCGATCCGCCTCATGCACTGATCGCCTGTGCCGTCGCGGCGTTAACAGGCAGTCCATAGGTCTCGGCGGCGCAGCGCTCCCACGACAGGTCGCGTGCGTGGGCTGAAGCGCCCGACGCCAGCCGCGCTCGCGCATCGCCGTCCTGCATGAGCCCCGTGATAGCGCCGGCAATCGCCAGAACGTTCGGCGTCACCAGAATTCCGGATGCGTCCGTGAGCACCGCGTCGGACACGCCGCCGACATCGGTGGCAACGCTCGGCAGGCCGCAGGCGCCGGCTTCCAGATACACCAGTCCGAAGCCCTCGACGCGCCCACCGGGATCCTGTGCGCCGGTCAGGCAAAACAGATCCGCAGCATGATAGAGGTCGCGTATCGTCGCACTGGGCAGCGGGCCGAGCAGCCGGACATCGCCATCGGAGACGTTAATGATCTGGCGCAGCCCATCGACGTAATCAGCTTCGCCTTCCGGGCCGATCACAAGCCAGGTGACGCGCCGCCGCATCTCGTCCGGCAGCTCGTTGAGGGCCGCGAGCGTGAGATGATGTCCCTTGCGCCGCGTGATGCGCGCCACGGTGACGATGACAAACCGGTCCTGGCCGATGCCGTGGGCCCGTCGCGTGGCCGCGCGGGCGGCGGCCTTGCCGAACCAGAATTGCGAGACGCCGAGCCGGATCGCCTTCACGCGCTCGGCGGCCATCGCAAAGCGCGTGCGGAACAGTTCCCTGGTAAAGCTGCTGTTGGCGATCACCTCGGTGCGTTCGCCAAACACGTTGGTGGCGCCGATCGCGAAACGCTTCAGCGGCGTCTGGGTCTCGTTGATCTCGGTGCCATGCACGGTCATCAGCAGCCGCGCCTTCGTCAACCGGCGCGACAGCGCGACCGGAATAAAGAACGGCCAGTCGGCAGCGTGAATAACGTCGTAATTCTGCTGGCGCACTAGGCCGCGCGCCAGCGAGATTTTTGCCGGCGTATCCCGCATCGAATGCAGGCCGCCGTTGAAGCGTTGAACGGGATAGGTCAGCGCCAGATCTTCGGAGTCGGCGCCCTTGGTGTAGTCGGGAGCGACGACGGTAACAGAGGCGCCGAGCGCCGTGGCGGCGGTCGCGATCTCGCTGGCATAGGTGCCAATGCCCCCCTGCACGGGAGCAAATTCGCTGGTCAGCAACAGAATGTTCAAGTCAAGGGCCTCAGTAAGACGCTGCTGCAGCCGTGAAGGCCCGCTCGTTCTGGATTTCCTTGTGATAGCGATATACCCGCGCCAGCTGCGTGTTCGGCGTGAAGTCGGCTATCGATTCGGCTATTACTTCGGGCTGCAAACGTTCGGCCTCGATCGCATCGCGGACATCGACGAAGCGCTCGGCCACCGCGATCGCCATGTCGTCTTGCGATCCCTGCCGCGGCACCAGGAAGCCGCTGACGCCGTCGTGGATCACCGGCTCTAGCTGCGGCAGATGGACAGCGACGACCGGACGCCCGACCGCGAGAATCTCCAGCACACAGCGCGGCATCCCTTCGAATTCCGAAGTCAGAATACCGGCATGCGCGGAGGCCAGCGTCGCTGCCATGCCGGCGGCGTCCTTGAAGCCGTGGCGGACGGTGATGTCCTCGATGTCAGCAAACTCCACGAAGCGATGTGGATCACTGGTGCCGATATAGTGAAACTCGACACCGCCCGGTAGCCGCGCCCGCAACTGCTTGATCGCCTTGAACATCAGCGGCGGGTCCTTGAACTCGTCGAGACGCCCGGCAAACACGATGCGGAACGGCGAGGCCCCCGCGGGCATCGGCTGCGGCTTGAAGATGTCGGTGTTGACCCAGGTCCACAGCGTATCGATCTTTTCCTGGCGCGCGGGATAGGTCTTCTTCAGCCGCTCGGTGATGAAGGGATTGACGCACAAAAATTTCTCGCTCATGGCGACCGCAAAGCGTTCGCCGACGTCGTGAACGAACGAGTATTTTCGCAGCAGCGAATCCATCTGCATCTTCGGCGCGCCCTCGCCGTGCAGCATCTGGATGAAAGGCAGCCGCAGAATGGTTGGCAGCCAGGAGAACTCGACGCGGCGCAGGTCGATCGAGCAGCGCCGGTTGCGGACTTCGCGCGCGATCGTGCCGAAATGGCGCAACAGCGCGACGAAGAACTGGCCGGTCAGCGAGGATCGAACCGTGCGCGCGGCCTCGCGCGCATCCTTGTCGGAATAGTGCAGGATCGGCAGGAAATCGAAGGTGCGCCCGCGGAAGGTGAGTTGCGTGATCTCGCCGAGCTTGAGATCGCCCGAGGAATCGACGCCGATGAACAGAAGGTCGGTGTCGGCGGGATGGAAGGTGATGAAGTCGCGGATGTAGGTTTCAAGGCCGCCGACCTTTTCGCCGCGCGGATCGAACGGGTGGATCAGGCAGATCTGATACCGCTGCGGGGCGTGGCTGATGTTGCGGGCACGCTGCGCCAATGTCAAAGTCGAGATCATGCGGCTTTCCTCATCCGTGCGTTGAAGATCTGGGGAACACTGCGTGCCATCAGTTGCGGCACGGTGCCGAGGCAACGGGCGTAGCGCGGCCCCAGCCGCCGCGGGTTCTGCAGCATGCGCCAGGCCCATTCGAGCCCGTATTGCTGCGAGAATTTTGGCGCGCGGACCTGCGTGCCCGCGATGAAGTCGAGGGCTGCGCCGATGCACAGCACACCAGTGCCGGTCAGTTCATCGATGCAGCGCGCGGCGAACAGTTCCTGCCGAGGCGCGCCCAGCGCGATGAAGCATATTTTTGCGCCGGAACGGCGGATAGCGTCCATCGCGATATCCGCCTCGCCGGAATAGGCCTCGAAATTCGGGCCGGGCGAAAGGCAGCCGGCGACTTCGAGCCCTTCGTAGCGCTCTTGCAGAATTCGCGACGTCGCGGCGAGCGTGGTGTCGTTCGACCCGAGCAAAAAGATCGGCAGCTTCTTGATTGCGGCCTCTTCGCACACCGGCTCGACCAAATCCGCGCCGGTGGTGCGCGTGATGGGTGTGCCAAGCATGCGACTCAATATTACGATCGGAAAGCCGTCCGCCGTCACGAACCGCGCGCGCCGATAGGCCGCGAGGAAATCCGGCTGATGTTGCAGTTTTTCAACATGATCGAGATTCAGCGTGCAAACGCTGAAATTATCGCCATGTTCTGCAGCAGAAACAATCGATGACACGGCCTCTGGCAACGAATGCACGTTAACGGTGACGCCATCGACGGTGAGGTCCGGTGAAGTAGAGTTCTGCGTGTCCAAGATGTCCCCCCCCCTGACATGTGGCCGAGTTGCGCTGAACGAAAACCGACGATCACTCCCGCAGTCGCATCGCGATGGGAAGGAGTCGAAGACTCTCGAGACGAGTGACGTCATCAAAACGATCCATTGCGACGCAACGATGGTGCTGCGCACCACATCGATGCCGCAATGCACGGACGATTGGAATCAAACATGAAGCATCCATCACGACGACAGGCGATGGCGATCATCGCGGGTAGTGTTGCCGCGTCGAGCTCGCGCGCATTTTCTGCGCCGCTACAGGGACTTGGTGAGATAGCCGCGGCGAACGGATTTGTTTTCGGCGCGGCTGCCGGGCCGGTGATCTTTAACGACGTCCCGTATCGCGATCTCTACACCGCTCACGCACGAATTGTTACAACGGACGTGGCGATGAAAATGGGATCGATCGCCGGGCAACCCGGGCCGAAACGATTCGATGCGGCGGACCGTCTGTTGAAATTTTGTTTCGACAACAAGTTGCCGATGCGCGGACACTGCCTGATCTGGAACGAATGGGTGCCGCAATGGATCAGAAGCATGAGCACGACGGAGCGGCGCGTGTTCTTCGATGGCTATATCGACGAAGTCGTCGGCCATTACGCCGGCCAGCTGCATTCCTGGGACATCGTCAACGAACCGTTCTGGCCCGGCCACAAGGCGCCGGGCGGTTATCGCCTCGGCCCGTGGTACGACGCCTTCGGCCCGGGCTATGTCCGCCGCGCCTATGAGCGCGCGGCTCTGGTCGACAAGAAGACGAAATTCGTTCTGAACGAAGCACAGACCGAGCGCGACGATGATGTCGGCCTTGCGGTACGCGCCGGGCTATTGAAGCTGGTCGATGAGCTAAAGGACGCCGGCGTGCCGCTGCACGCGGTCGGATTGCAGGGCCACCTGCAGCCACGCTACCCGCACGATCCCTCGCGCTTTGCCGACTTCCTGCACGCGCTCGCCGAACGCAAAGTCGACATCTACATCACCGAGTTCGACGTCCGCGACGACACCTTCCCCGACGACGTCGCGACCCGCGACGCGATGATCGCCGAGACCGGCGAGAAGTTCCTCAACACGGTGCTGAAAGTGCCGGCGGTGAAGATGGTGATCGCGTGGGAACTGGCGGACAACTATTCGTTCTACACGGATGCCGCGAAAAAGAAGGATCCACTCGCGCAGCGCCTGCCGCGTCCGCTGCCGTTCGATGCGCAGAACCAGAAGAAGCCACTGTGGTATGCGATGGCGCGCGCCTTCCAGAACGCGAAGAGAACTTGACCCGCATCGATCAGCTTGTCGATTTGGCACGTCTTGCGCGCAATAGTCGCAGAAACGTCGGGGCATAGAGCAGCACGAGTACCGCCAGATAGACCGCGGCGCCGGCGGCGACGTGCAGCCCCAAAGCGAGGAAGGATCGCGCTTCCGGCAATCGGTCCAGCAGCGCGCCCATCGCGATGGTCGCGGCACCGATGCGGGCGAGATGGGCCAGTGGCAGCGTCAGGCCGAACTTCACGAAGCCGATCGAGAAGCTGACGGCCGCCGCGGCGCTGGCGGCGAGCACGGTGGCGCCCGCCGCGCCGACCAGTCCCCAGTATTTGATGCAGACGACGCTGAACAGCACCGTGACCGTGGCGTCGATCGCGGCGACGATGATCATCAGCCTTGTACGGCTGTGAAGCAAAAACACCTGATCGCCGAAATGCGCGCGCAGATTGCGGATCGAGCCGGCCAGCATCGACAGCGGCAACACGGCGAGCGTCACCTGCTGGAACGGCGTCGCGATCAGCAGATGCACGATCTCGGTGCGCAGCATGTAGATGCCGATGATGCTCGGCGCGAGAATGGCAACCAGCAGCGCGCTGTTGTCGGCGAGTTGGCGCATCGCCGCCTTGCTGCCGCCCTGCTCCATGCTTTTCACGGCCAGCGGAAAGGCCGCGGCCGTCACCAGCATCGCCGCGACCGCCGCGGCGCGCTGGCCAAGGCCGTAGCCGACCGCGAACAGGCCGGCGGCGGCGACGCCCTGCAGGTTGTTGACGATGAAGCGTGAGGCGTTGAGCCCGACCCAGCCGAGCGCACCGCCGATGATCAGCGGGATGCCATAGCGCAGCGCGTGCTCGACGATCTCGCGATCGACCGGCCACAGCCGCTTGCCATAGCCGATGGTCGGCAGCACGACGACGGCCGCAATCAGCTGTGCGATCGCATAGCCGGCGAGCGGCCATTCGGCGGACTGGCCGAATTGCTTGATCAGCACGAGGCCAACCAGAAAGCCGGCCGCAGGCCCGACGATCTGCTGGACCGTGTAGACGCCGATCTGCTGGCGGACGCGGGCGCGCTCGCCAATGTAAAGGTTCAGCGAGCGCGTGATCACATAGGCTACGGTGGCGACCAGCAACCAGGCATGGGCATCGGGTGCGATCACCAGCAACAGCACGCCGACCATCACCGCGCTCTGCAGCACGACCGAGACCAGCAGGATCGCATTTTCGGTGCGATAGAAACGCTCGGCGGCGTGAACGCCCTGAAAACGCCCGAAGAAGCGTAGCGCGTACTGCGACCACCAGGCGAGAAAGCCGATCTGCAGCAGCTCATGCGTCGCGGTAACCAGCGTGATGACGCCGAGCGTGTGCTCGTCGACGACATGGGTCCAGACGATCATCGCCACCAGCTGGAACAGCGGACCAATGATCTGCGCCGGCAAATAAAGAAGGGTTTGTCGCAGCAGCATGGTCAGGCTCCGAGCCAGCGCGAGACGCGCGGCGGCGCAAATCTCCGGATCGCCAGCAAAGCGAGGATACTGGCGAGAATCGTCAGCGCCGCGGTAATCGCGGAATCGGCAAGTGGCCCGAGCGGGCGCAGGCCGGCGTGGTCCCGCAGCGCCATCACGATGAAGATGTGCCAGAGGTAGATGAAATAGCTGCCCGAGCCAAGCAAAGCGAGGAACTGGACGCGGAGGTCCAGCGCGAACAGCGCCCCGCAGAGCAGCGCCCCATAGCCGAAGAACGCCACCGAATCGTAATCGGCGGCATCGCCGATCTGCCACCAGCGCACAGAAACATAGACCGCGTAGAGTGCCAGCATGATCGTGATCAGCGTCACGCGCATCTGCCCAATCGCGTCGCGGACGCCGGCCGTCCCCGCCAGCGCGCCGAGCGCCGCGAAGCCGAACCAGAACGGAATGTCGCGCATGCGGACTTCCTGGATCAGCGAATCCGAAACGTGCAGCCGCGCCAGCAACGGGTCGAGATAGGCACCCGCGATCAGGCCGATGCCGATGGCGATCAGCAACAGCACCGCCAGCCGCAAAGACTCGCCGCGGGCGGCCTTGAATACGAGCCACAACAGCACTGTGCAGCCGGCATACACGAACACATAATAATAGACGAACACGTAAGCCAGCACGAAACGTGCGGCGGTCGCGACAAGGCGATGGTCCATCGCGGGATTATGCAGCGCCATATAAAAATAGGCTGCGGCAAAGGCGATCGCATAGGGGATCAGCAGCGCGGTGAATCGCTTCGCCAACGGCACGCGGCCGGACAGAGCGGTCAGATAGCCGGAAGCAAACAGGAAGATCGGCACGCACGGCCGTAACGCCGCGTCGAGCCAGGTCGCCCAGGCTGGCGTCAGGGGCTGCTGCAGCGAATGGATGCCGATCACCATCAGGATGGCGATGCCGCGCATCGTGTCGATGCTACTGTCGCGGGCTGGTACGATGGATGATGCCGTCATCGCGGGATGTCCGTGACGGCGGCGGGCATTTGCCGTCCGACCCGGCGATCGTAGGCATCATTAAGATAGCGCCTCACCGGCGTCTCGAAATAACGCAACGACAGCACGCTGCCGAACGCCAGCACCATGAGCGCGACCGGGATCAGCGTCAGCCGACCGCCCGGCAGATAGGGCTCCAGATAGCGCGCTCCAAAAGTGAGAATGACCGTCGCCACCGGCAGATGCAGCATATAGCAGGAATAGGTCCATTGCGAACCGCGATCGAGGCCGAGCCGCATCAGCGTGGTCGCGCGATTGGCACAATCGCACTGGATGGCGAGAACCGCGATGACATAGATGATGAGCAGGTCCACCATCTCCGGCACAAACGAGCCGAACAGGATATATGCCGCCAGAAGCGACGTCACCGCGCCGGGAATTATTGGCCAGCGCGCGATCTGGTCGCGGTAGAGCCAGCACGCGATGCCAAGGTTGAAAGCCGGCAGCCCACGAAACGCGCCGCCCTGATTGATCCAGTGCGCCCAGGAGCCGGTGCCCGCGACATGCGCATAGACGGTATTGGCGAAGGCCGGCACTACGATCAGCGCCAGCACCACGGCCCTGCCGCGGGTCACCAGTAGGCCGACGAGCGG
The DNA here is from genome assembly GCF_028290495.1 of Tardiphaga sp. Lineage (GTDB taxonomy): Bacteria > Pseudomonadota > Alphaproteobacteria > Rhizobiales > Xanthobacteraceae > Tardiphaga. The sequence continues at coordinate 58,559 of NZ_JAQGJT010000027.1, read as the reverse complement.
AAACAGGACATAGCAGAACATCTCTGCCGACAACGACCAGCTCGGAAAATTGAACGTCAGCCGTGCGCCGTCGAAAGCGTGCAATAGCAGAAACTGCGCCGGCAGGTCGGAGAACGGATAGCGCGCGGCGTTGTCGGTGCGCGCGGCGCCGAAATACAGCGCCAGCGCGATCAGTACATAGAAGGCCAGCGTCGCCAGATGCAGCGGATAGATTCGTGCGAGCCGGCGCCAGATGAACCGACCGATAGCGCGACCGTCAGCGACGCGACCGAGATACTGGCTCGCGATGACGAAGCCGGAAACCACGAAGAACAGATCGACGAAAAGGTTGAAGTGCCAGACATGCGCGACCATGAACTGGCCGACCGGGACATCCTTCACGTAATCCGAATAATGCAGCACCACGACGGCGCAGGCGGCGATGATCCGCAGCGCGTCGAGGTTTCGCGTGGTGGTGTAGGCTGGTTGCAAACATCTATCCTGGTTGATGGCACGAAAGCAGTGGCATAAGGCTACGGCAGACTGCCTTGCACGGCAGAAGCCGGAAGCGTTCGCCCGGCGAGGCTCGCGATCAGTTCGATCACGGCACCGCGATCCGATTCCGCCAGCCCGTTCCAGCGCTGCAGGTTCGCCTCGGCGAGCGCGCCGTGCTGCGCACGCCAGTCGGTCTCCGACATCAGCGCCGCGATCTGCGCTGCCGCTGCCGCTGGATCGGACGGTGTGATGAAGATGCCGGAACCACCCAGCACCTCGCGGAACACCGGCGCATCGGGAGCGACAACCGGCAGCCCGGCATATTGCGCTTCAAGCAGCGGCAGGCCGAGGCCTTCGTCGTGCGAGGTGCAGATGAAAACATCGGCGGCATCCAGGATCTCACGGACGCGCTCGGTCGTCTGATAGCCGTGCAGCGTGACGCCGGGGCTGGCTTCGAGCTGATTCCAGTCATCACCCCACCCTTCCCGCCCTACGATGTCGAGCGTCGCGTCCGTAAAGCCCTGCGCGCGAAGGGCTCCAACAATCTTCGCGGCAGCTACGAAATTCTTGCGCGGCTCGACGGTGCCGAGCGCCACCAGCCGCAGCGGACGCGGCAGAGCGTCGCGCGCCGCGCGTTGCTGCGACGAGAGGTCGAACACGTTACGCACCGGCGGCCGGTACAGTGTGATGTCGGCGTCATCGCGGCAATAAGCGGCCATCTTGCGCCTTGTGTCGCCGGAATTGGTGAGGAACCGCGGATAACGCTGCAGCGCCAGCCGGAACGGTGCGGCCATATAGAGACGCGCGCGGACGTTGAGGTCGACGCGGCGCGACAGCAGGAAGTCGTCGTGAATATAGGGCAGCACGCGCGCGGCGAACGGCAGCAACAGCGGGCTTGGCGGAAAGCCTGGGCACAGCAGGATCGATGACGACGACGCCAGCTTTAGCGGCAGACCGAAGGTCTGCGTCGCGATCATCTGCGCGGTGCCGTGCGAGGTGACGGGCACGACTTCGAGCGGCGTAAGTGCTGCGCGCGAGAACAGTTCCTGCGTGATGCGCTCGAGCCCGGTGACGTGGCGGCCGAGATGGGTGTGGTCGATATAAATCGTCATGCAAGCTCCTCGTCCCGGCTCAAGCCGGCATGCGGTTGTCGGCGCCGCGCCGCGGCCCGGCGGGGAACAGCAGCGTGATGAAGACGATGAACTGCGCGAGCTGGATGTTCTTCGAGGAGAAACTCACCGAACTGGCTGCGATCAGCAGGATCAAGAGCACGATCGCCCAGGCGGCCATGCTAGATCGCTTCATGATCTCGACGAAGAAGCACACCAGGCCAATCGTCAGCAGCGCGGTATGGATGACGCCGAACTGCACGATGCACGACACCCAGAAATTCTCTATGCCGTAATTCAGGCCGAGCTGTGATTGCAGCGCGTTAACGCGCACGGGGTTGGGGCCCAGGAGCAGTTCCTGCCAGTCGAAATGCAACAGCAGGTTAAAGGTCGCATAGCGCGCCAGCGTGCTGCCCTTGTCGGACGAAAACCGCAGCAGCATCTTGTCGAAGATGCCGAGATTGAGCGCCGCGAAAATGCCGGCGGCGAACACGAACAGCAGGCACAGCGCCATGATCGCAACCGGCAGCGAGGTGCGCTTGCCGCGCAGCAGCTTGAATGCCTCGACCAGCGCCAGGCAGGTCAGGATCGCCAACACGGTCATCAGCGCGGTGCGGCCGCCAAACGCCATCAGCGATCCCAGGCTAAGCGTGATCAGCGGCAGCCTGACCGCAAGCGGCGGACACAAAGCGGGCCGCAGCACGAGCGCCAGCACATAGGCGGCAACGACGCCGGAGGCCGTCAGCGGATGGCCGAGAAAGGCAGACGCGCGCCATTCGCCGAGCACCACGACGCTGCCGAGCGTCAGCGGGATCAGCCGATGGCCGGAGAAATACTCGTAATAGCCGAGCATGACGTTGAGCAGGATCGCGGCGTGCAGCGCCCATACCAGCCACCGCTTTTGCGCCGCGGAGAGCCGCCAGATCACCAGGCACAGCACCACCGGCAGCAGGAAGGTATCGATGATGATGGTGAAAGGCCGCTCCAGCACGAACATCTGCACCAGCAGGCAGATCCAGCAGAACAGATAGACCAGCACCAGGCGGGATTGCGACAGCGTGCGGTTGATCTCGCCAAACGGATCGCCGTTGCGCACCAGCAGCAGGAACGATGCGAGGAACACCGCATAGGTTGCCGGATGCAGCTTTTCGTAGAAGCCGCCGCCATTGGTCAGATAATGGATCTTCCAGTTCGTCAACATCGCCGACGACAATGCGAAGATCGAGATCACCGCCACCAGCATCAGCACGGTGACCGCGACATCGACCAGCGCCGTCAACGGCAGCGCGCTGCGCAGAGCGGGGCGCGGCGCGGCATGGCTGCGCGACAGCGGCACACGCGCGTCGGCTCGTGCGCCGGCGAGGTGGCTGGACGACATCACCGCGCGCGACCCACAGAGGCCGCCGGCACTCCGTACGGCTTCAGATAGGCTGAGCTGCGGTAGTAATCATAGAACTGCAACTGGTTCATATCGACCCGCGTCAGCACCGTGCCGAGTATCCGGTCGTGGACCGGTGTCAGCAGGTTGATCATGTGCGCGACGATCTCGCGCGGCGTCTGGTCCCAGGCCAGCGCCAACACGATGCGGTCGGCCAGTTCGGCCAGCGCGCGGCCATCGACCAGCGGCACCAGCGGCGGCGAATCGATGATGATCAGCTCGTAATGCTGGCGCAGGTGGCCGAGCAGATCGGTGATGCGATCGGAGAACATCAGCTCGGTGATGGCGTTGTCGTCCTTCACCGCCGGCGACGGCAGGATCGACAGGCCGGTGTCGCGATCGTGCAGCAGCGCCTGTTCGAGCGATACTTCGCCCATCGCCACCTGCAGCAATCCGGCGTCGGCATGCGGGCACAGCGCGCGGGTCATGCCGGGATTGCGCAGGTCGCCGTCAATCAACAGCGTCTTGATGCCGAGCGAGGCCAGCGACAGTGCGAGGTTGGCGGCCAGCGTGGTCTTGCCTTCGCCTTCGACCGCGGAGGTGACGACAATGAGCCTGATCGGCTCGGCACGCATCGTGCGCTGGATCGCGAGCCGCACCGCGCGGATGGCTTCGGCGAAGAATGTACCGGGCTTTTCGATCGCATAGCGCATCAAGGGCGGCTGCAGCGACGGTGGCAACAGCCGGGTGGTGCGCGAATCGTAATTGTCGAGGTCGCGGCGGCCGCGTTTGGCGCGACCCGCGAGTTCGCGTACGCCGATCAGCGGCAGCGCGGCCAAGCCGGGTACGCCGGAGATTTTCTCAGCCTGCTCTAGCGTCTTGATACGACCGTCGAGATAATCGACCAAAAAAGCCAGAATGGCGCCGGCGCCGAGCCCGAGCATCACCGCGAGGCCGAGGATCAGCGTTGTCTTCGGCGACGACGGCCGCAGCGGCACGCTGGCCTTGGTGACGACGCGGGAGTCCGGCATCTCCAGGCTTTCCTGCGCCGAGGCTTCCTTGTAGCGGGCCAAATAGGATTCGTAGAGCGTGCGGTTGGCTTCCGCCTCGCGCTGCAATTCGTGCAACCGGATCTGTGCCTGGCCGGATGAGGTCGAGACGCCCTGCAGCTTGTCGAAGCTCTCCTTCAGTGAGGTCTCGCGCGACAGCGCGATGTCATAGTCATGCCGCGTGCTTTGCAGGATGCGTTGGATTTCCTCGTTGATCAGCCGCTGCGTGTCCTGCAGCTGGGCGCGGGCATTGACGACAAGCGGATGGCGCGGGCCATATTTGCTGGAGAGATCGGCGCTGTTCTTGGCGATGTCGGCGTATTGCGTGCGCAACTTGGACACCATTTCCGAGGAGATCACCGCATTGATGCCGCCGGGATCGCTACCGGACTTCGTCATCTGCTGCACCTGGTCGAATTTCGCACGCGCTTCCGCGGTCTGCACGCGGGCGGCGATCAGCTTGTTGTTAAGGTCTGTGATCTGCTGGTCGTTCACCGTGACGCCCTGCGACACTGCGAGGTTGTTGGTGGCGCGATAGTTCTCGACTGCCTGTTCGGAAGCACCGACGCGCGTCCGCAATCCCTCGATCTGACCGTTCAGCCAGTTCGCTGCAATTCTGGTGGCGTCATATTTGGCGCGGACTTGCTCCTCGAAATAGCCGTCCGCGATGGCGTTGGCGATCGCGGTCGCCTTTTGCGGTTTCTCGGAATTGATGCTGATGTCGACGAGGAAGGTGGTGCCCTGCCGTGTCACCTTCATCTTGCGCTGCAGGATCTCGACGGCGCGCGAGCGCGCGGTATCCGCGGGATTCGAGTCCGGGTCCGCTTCGCTGCTGGCGAACAATTGCTTGACGGGATCGAGCAGGCCGGACTTCGGCATGAATTCCGGATCGCTGGCGAGTTTCAACTTGTCCACCACGCGCTGCAGGATCGCGACCGACTGGATCAGCAGCGTCTGGCTTTCGATGGTGGCGTCGTCGGTGCCGAAGTTCGACAGCACGGCCTGATTGGTCTCGACCACATTGGCGCGGCGCGGATCGACCAACACGGTTGAGGTCGCTGTATATAGAGTGCTGACGCTCATGACATAGGCTAAAGCCAGCGCGACCAGCACGACCGGGATGATCGCCATCGCCTTCCAGCGCCGGCGCAGGATTCGCGCCATCTCGCGCAGATCGACCGTCGGCGTCTGCCATTCGGCGACGGGGTTGGCAGTCTCTTCCGGTGCCCGGTACGACGCCTCAGAATTGCGCTGTAACATTAATCCCCACCTGATGTTTGTCGTAGCTGAAGGTCGAGACGTCGCTGTTGCGGTCGCTGTAGCGGTGATAAACGGAGATCGCGGCAAACCGGTTCAGCAGATATTTGACCCGCGCATCGGTGGTGGTGACGACGTCACGGCGATCCTGCCCGAAGAACTTGTCGACCTCATAGGTGCCCATGACAGACAGGATGACGTTGCGGCGCAGTTCGTAATCTGCACCGAGTTGCAGCGCATTGGCCTGCACACCGCTCGAACTGGTGACCGAGGTTTCGGTAACGATCTGCTCGGCATTGAAGTGCACGTCGAGCAGCTTGGTCGGCCGCCACATCAGTCGCGCGCGATAGGCCGGGCCTTCGATCACGCCGATCGAGGGATCGCTGAAATCCTGCTGCGCGTAGCCGGCGCCGACTTCGCCGGTCACCAGATTCGTCATGCCGAAGGTGACGCCGGACAACGCACGATACCCTTGCGAATCCAGCGATTGCGTTGGCGTACCGCGGATGCTGCGCTGGTTGCCCTCGACGCCGGCGAACCAGCCGAGCAACGGCGAGAACGCGTAGTCGAGTCGGCCGTGCAGCGTATAGATCTGGCCGTCGCGGCCATCTTGGTTGATGATCGAGCCATCCTGCGCGCGGGTGGAACCGTAGTCGTACGACGCGACACTGACGCCGACCGATGCCGCAAGCCGGTTGAACTCCTTGCGAACGCTGACGTCGCCCGAATACAGGTCGTACGGCGTCGGCGAAATCGCATTGGTCGGTGAACTCAACGTGCCGACGCCTTCGTTGAGATGCGAGATCTGGAAGTTGGTCAGCACCGCGAGATCGTGCGAGATGTCATACCAGGCGTTACCTTTCAGGCTGGCATTGGTCTGGTCGAGGCTGGAGTTATCGCGATAGATCGTCGATGCCGCATCCAGCTTGATGTCGATGCCGTGGCGTTCCCACAGCGTATGTGCCCGCAACGACGGCGAAATGATGGCTGCGATGTCAGACCGCTTGTCGGTGTTCGACGAAAACACATTGCTATCGTACAGCGTGCCGGAAATCAGCGACGGGTTGAACATCCAGGAGCCGTAGCGAATTCCGACGGGCTCATATCCAGGCTGCTGTCGCTGCTTCACGGGCACGTCCTCGGGCTGAACTTCGTCGCGGCTGTCGATCGGGGTGAGGTCGAGCAGCCCTGACGGTTCGAACACCTTCTGCGCATTCCAGGGGGCGGCGACGATGTCGGTGGTCGATGGAATCACCTGCGCGCTCGCACTCGATGCGAGTGCCACGACGATGGCCGTGGCAGAACCTGTCGCGATTCCAAGCCCGCGTCGGCCTAGCGAATTCGCCCGACGCTTAACCTTGCTGTCGTCATCAACAGCTTTCCCGCGTCTCGACGCACGATTCATCCATCTTCCCTGGTGAGGAAACCATCATCTCGCACGCTGTGGTCGTCACCGAAACATCACAGCGTGGTGGGTTAGGTCGCGGGGCTGGTGCAATATCGATCGTCAACGACGTGATGAAAGATTTTTGTTGAACAGAAGATCGTTCGTGACATTGCACCATCTGGTTCACGCTTCTGCGCTGCAGCAATAAGGCTACCGCAAAGCGACGACACTATGGCGGAGAACGCACATACAATCTTCGTCGCTCACGGAGACGCACGCGCAAGCGATGCCGACGATTCTAGAAGTATCGTTCGGGAATTCGGATGTTGTCGCCAGGAAACACCTTGATCGGCGCATCTAGCGGGTAGACTTCTTCCACGCTTCCTCCGGATCGGCGCAGGAACACCTTATTTTCGTTGGCGCGATAGGTGAAGCCACCGGCGCTGGCGACGGCGTCGAGGATGGTGATGCCGAGTCGGTACGGATACTCGCCGCTCTTCTTGACCTCGCCGAGAATATAATACGGGCGATACAGCGCCATCTCGATATTAACGCGGGGATCGCGCACGATTCCCTTGGCCAGCGCCGCCGATACCGACCGCTCGAGCTGTCCAGTGGTAAGGCCCGCGGCCTTGATGCGTCCCGCGAGCGGAATCGAGGCGAAGCCGCTGCTGTCGATCTCGTATTCGCCGGAGATATCGGCCTCTCCGTACACCTTGAGACGAATGCGATCGTTTGGACCGAGCGTGTACGTGCCGGACGTCCCGGTTGAAACCGTGGAGCGGGCTTGGGCCTGCGCTTCGTTGGACACCGCGATGCCGCCGAAAGCGAGTAGCAAGGCGAGGCACAGCGGGAAATATCGTTGGAACATCATGTTTTCCTGCGCGTGGTGTCGCCGTTGAGGCGGTCGTTCAAACGTGGTGAGAGGGTAATCTGAAAATCAAGGCGAAAGCATGTATCGACGCGCCGCGAATCCGGTGCGGTTGTTATCATTACAGAATCATGATGTCCGCGCCTTCGATCGCGATACAGGTGAGCACGCCGGTTCGCCACGCGCCGGTGTCGATATTGATCCGGTTGCTGCGGATGTCGGGATGCGGAACCGGCGTGTGACCGTGCACGACGAAGCAGCCATGACCCGCAGTAGAATCGAGAAAGTCGTGCCGGATCCAGTGCATGTCATTGGGCTCCTGCTGTGCGATCGGCACGCCGGGCCGAATACCGGCATGAACGAAGAAGAAGTCTCCGCAAACAAAACTGTCACGCAGACATTGCAGGAATAATTCATGCGCGCGCGGCATCTGGTCGCAGAACAGCCGATGCAGTTCAGCCGGCGTCTTCTTTGGCGTCAACGACACATCATAAGAGTCGAGCGTCGGCAGCGCGCCCAACGGCGCCCAGTCGCGCAACGTCGAAGGATCGCGCAGAAAGGCTTCCCACATCACTTCATGGTTGCCGCGCAGGCAGATCGCCTTGTTCTGCACCATCCGCATCGCCAGCAGATCGATCACGCCGCGCGAATCCGCGCCACGGTCGATGTAGTCGCCGAGATAGACCTCGACGACATCAGTAATCGGGCGACGTTGCACATCGTCGTCGATGCGCGCGATCAGATCGGCAAGCAGATCGGCGCGGCCGTGAATGTCGCCGATCGCATAGACGCGCGTCTGCGGCGGCAGCGATGCAAGGCGTGGCTGCGGAAGGGTGGGAAGACGTTGCATAAGCGCGAATGTCGAACACGGATCATCACGGCGGTCAATCGAACGGCGCTCGTGCCGCGATTTAAAAGAAAATCCGCCGCACGATGACGATAATGACGATCCAGGCGAGCAGGTTCCCCACCAATCAGGCGGCCCAACCAACGACGCCGGGAGATTCGCGCGTCTGTGACTGAATACTCCGCGTCGATCGATGAATGCTTCGCCCGCGGCTCGGTGACCGGCGATGCGATGAACGCGTCTTCAGCTATCGGTTGCGTTCCAAGAGGCGAGATCATCGGCGAGCCTGGCGCTAAGAGGCTGATTGAAATCAAACAATAAAACGGATCGCCTAGCTTTCCATGAATCAATGCCACCGAACGGTGTGCATTGGCGGCATGGTTTGCTGACAATACAAAATCTCCCATGACTCTAATCGCTGCGCGAGCCCCTTGCTATTATGCATGACTGCCTCCCGCGACGCGCAGCGCAGTTAACCGGCGTTGTCCCTTAACCGTCTCGTTGCGCTCATCAATCGCCGCGATGACGCTGCTCTGTCGTGACGCGCCGCAAACAATCGAGCCAAATGTTTCGCTGCGTCGCCGCATTTCGCTCATCAAGTTGCGAAAGGTTGCGTCTACGAAATCTTTGCTACGCATGTTTTGGCGAATCGAGAATCTGTTTCGCCGGAACTCGAGGTCGTCCGCCACGTAATCGCTACTCGCCGCCGTTCTGGCATTTCCTCTGCAAAAGAGAGCAAGCGCAATGATCGCGACAGTTACAGCGACCCGGTTCAATCAGGACAATTACACGCCCATTGTCCTGCAGCGGCGTTCGATATCGGTGCGGCCGGTCGAGTTTGTCGGCCAGCCCGGTCGCCGCAGCCAGCGCACGCGCGCTCCGGTGCGCGCCGAACCCTCCACTTCATTGGGTAAACGCGCCTTCGACACGGCGGCCGCGGGCGCAGCGCTATTGTTCTTTGCGCCGATCTGGATCGGCTTTGCCATCGCCATCAAGCTGACGTCGCCGGGACCTGTTCTGTTTGCGCAGACACGTTACGGCTACCGCAACAAGGCGTTCCGGATCTATAAATTCCGCTCAATGCGCAATGATGCCTGCGACAGCGGCGTCCAGCAGGCCGTGCAGGGCGATACGCGCGTCACGTCGATCGGCCGCATCCTGCGCAAGACCAGCCTCGACGAGATCCCGCAGCTCATCAACGTGGTCAAGGGCGACATGTCATTGGTCGGCCCGCGCCCGCACGTTCCGGGCATGCTCGCCGCGAACGTCCCCTACGAGGATCTGGTGCCGTATTACTTCCAGCGCCATTCGGCGCGGCCGGGAATCACCGGCCTGGCGCAGGTCAGCGGCTGCCGCGGCAGCACCATTGAGCCGGGCCGCGCCATCGCGCGGATCGATTACGATCTGGACTATATCGAGAAGTGGTCGCTGGGCATGGACATCAAAATCCTCGTCCAGACCGTACGCCGCGAATTCCTGTCCGGCAGCGGCTACTGAAATCATCGAGATTGGGCCGCTGACGAGCCCGTCTTGCGAGCTCGCTGTCGCACGCGTCGCGCACGCCGTTCCCTGTCGATCCCCTCTCAACACAGGTGCCTCCATGAACGCCACGCAACAGACCAAAAACTTCATCAAACAGACTTTCCCCTCGATCTGGCTGCAATGGCATTTCATGCAGCGGCCGAAGACTGCCGAGCGCGAATTGCTGTTTCTCGACAAGATCGTGCCCGCAGACACGCTGACGGTTGATGTCGGCGCGAATCGCGGCCTCTACACTCGCCAGCTCGCACGGCTCTCGAAGCAGGTGCTGGCGTTCGAGCCCGCGCCGGAAATGGCAACGCTGTTGCGGCGGACTTCGGCCGCCAATGTCACCGTTCATGAAATCGCCCTTTCGGACCACAACGGCGACGCCGAACTGTTCACGCCGACGAGCGAAGACGGCCTCGTTCACGGGTTGGCATCGCTCGAACACCAGCATGAATCCGCCGGCCAGCGCATCGTGTCCTCGCACGTGCCGACCGCGCGGCTCGATACGGTCGTCAACCAGGACGTTGCCTTCGTGAAAATAGACGTCGAAGGTCACGAGATGAGCGTACTGAACGGTGCCGTCGGCCTGATCGAGCGCTGCCAGCCCGTCTTCCTGGTCGAGGCGGAGGACCGCCATCGCCCGGGCGCGACACGCTCGGTGTTCGACTTCTTCGCCAACGAATCCTATCGCGGCTTCTACCTCAAGAACGACCGGGTCACGCCGATCAGCGAGTTTCGCTCCGAGACCATGCAGGATCCCGACGCACTGACGCCCAATGGCGGACGCAAGGAAGATCGCTGCTACGTCAACAATTTCTTTTTCTTTCCGCACGACATCGACGGCGAGACGCTGCTGAACAGCTGACGTTCTGCGTCTGTTAAACTTTTGACGGCGCGCCATTGCAGCCGACCGAAAACATCGAACAAGGATGATCAATGCGTATTGCAATGGTAGGGGCCGGCTATGTCGGGCTTGTTTCAGGGGCGTGCTTTTCCGATTTCGGGCACCATATCATTTGCGTCGATAGTGACGCCGACAAGATCACCAAGCTGAACCAGGGCGAGATCCCGATTCACGAGCCCGGCCTCGCCGCTTTGGTGGCGAGCAACATCAAGCAGGGCCGGCTGAAGTTTGTCAGCGACATGAAGTCGGCGATCGAGACGGCCGAAGTGGTATTCATCGCCGTCGGCACGCCGTCGCGCCGCGGCGACGGCCATGCCGACCTGTCCTATGTCTACGCCGCGACCCGAGAGATCGCGGCTTTCCTGCCGGAAGGCGCAGTCGTAGTGACAAAATCAACGGTGCCGGTCGGTACCGGCGACGAGGTCGAGCGAATCATTCGCGAAGAGAAGCCGGACAGTGTGTTTGCCGTAGTCTCTAATCCCGAATTTCTGCGCGAGGGCGCGGCGATCCGCGATTTCAAGCATCCGGACCGCATCGTCATCGGCACCAATGACCCTCGGGCGCGCGGTGTGATGGCGGAGGTGTACCGCCCGCTGCATCTGAATGCGTCGCCGATCCTTTACACAGATCGCCGCACCGCCGAGCTTACGAAATACGCCGCCAACGCCTTCCTGGCCACCAAGGTCGCCTTCATCAACGAGATCGCAGACCTTGCGGAGAAGGTCGGCGCCAACGTGCAGGAAGTCGCGCGAGGCATCGGCCTCGACAACCGCATCGGCCTCAAGTTTTTGCACGCCGGCCCCGGCTATGGCGGATCGTGCTTTCCGAAGGACACGCTGGCGCTGATCAAGACCGGGCAGGACAACGAGTCGCCGCTACGCATCGTCGAGACCGTGGTAGCGGTCAACGACCAGCGCAAGCGCGCGATGGCGCGCAAGGTGGCGGGCGCGTTCGGCGGCAACATCCGCGGAAAATCCATCGCTATCCTTGGCGTCACCTTCAAGCCGGACACCGACGACATGCGCGATGCCCCCTCGATTCCGCTGATCACCGCTCTGCAGGACATGGGCGCCGATGTCCGCGCCTTTGATCCCGTTGGCATGGAAGAGGCAAAGAAGGTGTTCACCGACGTTACTTTCTGCGACAGCGCCTATGAATGCGCAACGGGCGCCCATGCGCTCGTGATCGTGACCGAGTGGTCGCAGTTTCGTGCGCTCGATCTCAAGGAGCTGTCGTCGATCATGGCGTGTTCGGTCATCGTCGATCTGCGAAATGTCTATTCGCCGGAGGAAGTCCAACGCGAAGGATTTCTATATCGTGGCGTCGGTCGTCCGAGCGACGTCGCCTATTAGCGGCGCCGTCGGCACGGGCTTCGCCGGCCCGACAATATGCGCCGTGTCATGGCCGCAAAGTCATTGCAGCTCAAGGAACAACAATGCCCGCGATACCAAGCGGACTTCGTCGCTTCTGCGTGCGCCGGATTCCTCTAGCCGAGCACTAGTGGCTGTCGCAAGACTTCCAGAGACTGTCAGATGCGATTGAATTTATCCGGGCGCGCAGTGATCTGTTCCCCTTGAAGTGGCGAGCATCACGGCGGCCATCGTCTTGATAACCCCGACGCTGTTGATGCGACGAGCTACCCGGATCGCCAGGCATTACCGGGTGAACTCATCGATTAGGGTCATCAGCCGGAGCTTTCGCCCGTCGTGGGTTCCCGCCTGACGTCCTATCAATGTTTCCGAAGCAGTGCATACTCCTGATTGTAGGCGGCATATGACTCTTTCAAGGTCGCGAGGTTGAGCAGCATGGTCGCGGCCAGCGCGTCCGAGCTATCGAACGCATCGGTGCGGACCCACAGGCTTTCCGTTCGCTTGCTGCCGGACAGCGCGACGACCTTGCGGCTGACGCGATACTCTTCGCCGACAAATAGCGGCCCGTGCACCAGGCGGATTTCCTGATCGGCAAACAGACCAACGGCCGGACCCTTGACCGGCAGGCGGTCTTCCTTGGCTCCGTGCTGGAACAGCACGCTGAGCATCTCGACCGGAATGATCGCACGCCCCCAAGGGGAAGCGCTCCCGCCCTCGGACGAATAATACGGCGACGGCTCGGTGATGACCTTCAACTTGTCGGCCAGTGAGAACGGATAGAGCTTTCCCATCTGCTGATCAAAATCCATCCGGACTTTCTGCGGCGCGGTGGTCATGCCGACAGTGACGTCGCGCAAGATCACGGCATCGGTAAGCGGCTTCAACTCCGTCAGCCGGATATCGAGCGCGGACGGGGGCGGATCCTGCCCGATCGAAACGCTGCCGCGCAGCACCTCGGTGCCGTCTCGCTTCACCATCCTGATCACGCAACGGCGCCCGCCGCCGGCCGGCTTGTCCAGGATAGCCTGGACTTCCTCGCCCTCGAACACGGCATTTCGATAATGCGCCGAGATGCAACCGGTCTCGAACCACTCGCGGCCCCACAGCCGCTCGCAGAGCGGCGCGAACTGGCTGAAATGCGTCGGCCCCTCGATGGTGCCGCCCTTGAAGCCGAGCTTTTGCGCCGTGGCGTCGTCATGGATCGACGCGTGGGAATCGTAGATCTGCGCGTTGAGCATCTGACGCGGCTGCCGCCACGGGCCGACGACCGCGTCCCGGGTTTCGTCGATGGTCGTCTCGAAAGCGGCTGATGTCATGGTGTCGCTCCGTCAATGCAGATGGATCAGGTGGGGTTACCAGGTATCGATGCAGGGACGCTTGCGGCCCTCGCGCTGCGGCGGCTTCGGAACCGATCGCAGGCCGGCCATCACCCAGCGTCGCGTCTCAGCGGGATCGATGACGTTGTCGATCTCGAATACCGATGCGATCGAGGTGGCCTTGCCGTTGGCATACAGCTCGGCGACCTTCTTCTTGTAATAGGCCTCGCGCTCGACCGGATCGGCGATCGCCTCCATTTCCTTGCGGAAGCCGAGCCGGACGTAGCCTTCCAGCCCCATGCCGCCGAACTCGCCTGTCGGCCACGCCGCCGTGAAGAACGAGGCATGAAAGCCGCCGCCGATCATCGATTGCGCGCCGAGGCCGTAGCCCTTGCGCAGCACGATGCCGAACAGCGGCACCGTCAGGCTCGCGCCGGTCACGAACATGCGCGCGACGTGACGCACGATCGCCGTTTTCTCGGCCTCGGGCCCGACCATGAAGCCCGGCGTATCGCATAGCGACATAATCGGAATGTCGAACGCATCGCATAGCTGCAGGAAGCGCGCCGCCTTGTCGCCCGCATTGGCGTCAATAGCGCCGCCAAGATGTTTGGGGTTGTTCGCGATCAGACCGAACGGCTTGCCTTCAATCCGGATGAAGGCGGTGATCATGCCGATACCGAACTCGCGCCTGATTTCGAGCACGGAGCCTTCGTCGGCAATCAGATCGATCACGGCGCGGATATCGTAGACCCGCAGCCGGTTTTCCGGGATCGCGCGCCGCAGCAGCCGCTGGTCGGGCGCGCGCCAGTCGGCGACAGCGCCCTGGAAGTAAGACAGATACTTCTTCGCGACTTCGGTTGCCTCTTCCTCATCCTCGACCAAAATATCGACGACGCCGTTCGGCGATTGGAACGACACGGGGCCGACTTCAGCGGGATGATAGACGCCGAGGCCACCGCCCTCGATCATGGCCGGCCCGCCCATTCCAATTGATGCATTCTTCGTGGCGATGATCACATCGCAGCAGCCCAGCATGGCGGCATTGCCGGCAAAGCAATAGCCGGACACCACGCCGATTACCGGAACGAGCCCCGACAGTTTCGCGAACTGCACGAAGGACGGGCCGTCGAGGCCAGTCAGGCCGAGCCGGTCGGTATCGCCGGGACGTCCGCCGCCACCTTCGGCATAGAACACCAGTGGCATGCGCCACTGCTCGACCAGCGACAGCATGCGATCGATTTTCTTGTGGTTCATGTGGCCCTGGGTTCCGGCCAGAACCGTATAGTCATAGGAAATCACCATGCAGCGCGCGTCGTGCTCACCGAACTTCGCGGCGTTGACCGTGGCGGTGCCGGAGACCAGGCCATCGGCCGGCGTATTCTTGATCAGGTCATCGACAGCGCGGCGGCGGCGCTGGCCGGCGATCGCCAGGCTGCCATATTCCATGAAGGAACCCTCATCGACGAGCTGCGCGATATTTTCGCGCGCGGTACGCTGGTTGGTCTTGCGGCGGCGCTCGACGGATTGCGGGCGGTTCTTGTCGTAGGTGTTGCGTTGGCGGGCCATCATCTCGGCGAGGTCGGGACGGATGTGATCGAGATCGACCTCGGCCTCCTCGGCTTCCAGATCGCCCGCGACATCCTGCGGCTCGATGTAGAGAATCGCATTGCCCTGCATCAGCGTGTCACCATCGGCCGCCACGATCAGGACCACGCGGCCACCCTGCTGTGCGGTGACCAGATGTTCCATCTTCATCGATTCGATGATGGCGAGCTGTTGTCCGGGCCGCACCACGTCGCCTACGGCGACCGGGATCGATACCACCGTGCCCTGCAGCGGCGCGGCCACCGGCACCGCCCCCTCGGGCGCAGCCTTTGCGGCATCGGCAGAGCAAATGGCATGCGCGGGCGCGCTCATCGCGGCAAACAGCGGCGCGGCGACGGCCTGCGCGGCGCCTACCAGATCCGCAACGTTCCGATCGATGAAGCTGGTGCTGATCTGGTTGGCCTTGAAATCGGCGTGGGCCAGGATCGCCTGGATAAACGAAGTATTGGTGGCAACACCCTCGATGCGGAATTCGCGCAGCGCGCGCGTACCCTTGGCGACGACGTCCAGCCATTTCGAGGGCGTATGGACGATGACCTTGGCCAGCAGGGAATCGAACGCCGCGCTGGTCTTATAGCCGGCATAGCCGAATGTATCGACGCGCACGCCGGGACCCGACGGAGGTTCGAACACGGAGAGTGTTCCGCCCGTGGGCTGCGTCGCCCCCGTGGGGTCCATCGTCTCCATGTTGATGCGCAACTGCATGGCGAAACCGCGCGGGCTCGGCACCGACGCTTGGTCGAGGCCGAGCGACGCCAGCGTGGCGCCGCCAGCGACGGCGAGCTGCGAGCGCACAAGATCGACCGATAGCACCTCCTCGGTCACCGTGTGCTCGACCTGGAGCCGTGGATTGGCCTCGATGAAGGCGAATGCACCGTCGCCCTCGCCGGCCTCGTTATCGACCAGAAACTCGAAGGTGCCGAGGCTGTCGTACTTCGCTTCCGCGGCCAACAGTTTGGCGGCTTCGAGGATGCGGTTGCGAAGTTTGTCGGTGAGCGACGGGCTTGGCGCCACTTCCACCAGCTTCTGATGGCGGCGCTGGACGGTGCACTCGCGCTCCCAGAGGTGGCTGATATGGCCATGGCGGTCGCCGATGATCTGCACCTCGATGTGGCGCGCATTGCGGATCAGGCGCTCGACATAGACGCCGTCGCTGCCGAACGCCGCCTTGGCTTCGGATTGACAGCGCGCATAGGCCTCGTCGAGGTCCGCCGCATCGTCGACCGCGCGCATGCCACGGCCGCCGCCTCCGGCCATGGCCTTGATCATCACCGCGCCTTTGCCGCCGAGCGACGCGAAGAACGCCTTCACCTCCTCGAGCGATGATGGCCCCGTCGTACCCGCGATGATCGGCACCCCGCAGCGCGTGGCGAGCTCCTTGGCGGCGACCTTGTCACCGAACAACTGCAGCGCGGCCGGCGACGGACCGACAAAGGTGATGCCCTCCTCCGCGCAGCGGCGTGCCAGATCCGCGTTCTCACTGAGAAATCCATAGCCGGGATGCAGGGCATCGCAGCCCGTCGCCTTGGCCGCGCCAATGACGCCCTCGATGTCGAGATAGGCACGCGCACCGCGTCCGGGAATTTCTCTCGCCTCGTCGGCAATGCGCACATGCAGCGACGGCGCATCATCGGCCGGGTAGATCGCAACAGTCGCGAGACCCCCGTCGGCCGCGGCGCGCGCGATGCGAATGGCGATCTCGCCTCGATTGGCGATCAACAGTTTGCGAAAGGGCATTGAGTTCTCCGTGACAACAGGCGCGGTCCGGGGGCGGCATCCGCCGCTCCCCGGGGGCATTGCGTATTTCGATTACAGGGGCGCGCTGGCGTCGAGTTCCTGCTTCTTCACCTTGCCGGTGGCGGTCATCGGCAGCGCTTCGATGAAGCGGACTTCCGGCACCTTGTAGACGGCCATCCGTTCCGCACACCACGCCTGCAGCTCGGCCGGGGTAATGGTGCCGATCATCTCGGGCTTGAGCTGAATGAATGCGACGGGCACCTGCCCTTTGCTTGCGTCCTCACGTCCGACGACGCCGGAGCCGAGAACTTTCGGATGCTGCCCGAGCAGCGCCTCGATCTCCGGCGGAAACACGCTCATGCCCTTGACCTTCAGCATCTCCTTGCGACGGCCGAGGAAGTGCAAGAAGCCCTGCGCATCGATCGTCCCGATGTCGCCGGTGCGCAGCCAGCCGTCGATCAGCGACTCCGCGGTCGCCTGCGGCTTGTTCCAGTAGCCCTTCAGCAGCGACGGCGTGCGCACGCGGATTTCGCCGTCGCCGCCGAGCGGCACCAATTCGCCCGTCTCGAAGTCCGTGATCTTGAATTCAGCGCCCGGCACCGGCAGGCCGACGAAGATGGGCTGCGAAATCAGATCGAAATCGTCGCCCTGAAAACCCGCGGTGAATGTGTTCGAGGTGTGGGTCTCCGTCATGCCCCACGAGGCCTCCGTGAGGATCGTACCCGTCAGATCCTTCCAGCGCTTGCGATAGGTTGGATTGAGCTTCTTCACGAACGACACGACGCGCACCTGTTTCAGCGATGACAGGTCGAACTCCCCAAAGCGCGGATGATCCATCAGCTCGACGGCGCCATCGACCGGCATCGCGGTGACGTTGACCTTGTAGCGATCGATCGCCGACAGCGTCCCGATCGCATCCCAGCGCGCCAGCAGGACCAGCGTGGCGCCGGTGAACATCGGAAAGATCAGGCCGAAATTCTCGCCTGCAATCCAGAACTCCGGAAAGAACGACAGAAAGACGCTGTCTTCATTCGCCGCGACGGAGATGCCGTGATTGGCGGCGGCCGTATAGACCATGTCGCCCTGGGTATGGACGCAGCCCTTGGGCATGCCGGTGGTGCCGCCAGTATAATTCAGGGCGGCAACGTCATCGAGCGATGCCGGAGGCAGCGGCTTCGGCGCCGGCATCGCGGCCAGCGCAGGCAGTAGATCAGTCGCACCAATGACAGCAACGCGCGGCGTTCGCACCGAGTCCGGGACCGGAATGGTCGGTTCGGCCGGGATGACGTCGGCGAAGCTGGTGACGATCACCTCGCGGAGTTTGGTCTCGCCTCTGACCTGATCGACCACCGGCGCCAGTTGATCCAGCGCCACGATGATTTCGGCATCGGTGTCATTGAGTTCGTAGGAAAGCTCGAACGCGCGCGAGAGCGGGCTGACCGGCACATGGATCGCGCCAAGCTTGAGGATTCCGAAGAACACGATATGAAATTGCGGACAGTTCGGCAGGAACACGGCGACGCGATCGCCCTTGCCGACGCCCTTCTCCATTAGCAGTGCCGCAAACCGATCGCTCTGCGCATCGAGTTCGGCGTAGGTCGTGACATGGCCGTAGAAAATCACTGCGGGGTGATCAGGCCGACGCTTCGCCCAGGCGCGCAGATATTCGGTCAGCGCGATCTCGCCATGCGGATATTGCGGCTTGCGCGAGATGCCTTTGGGCCATGCCTTGTCCCAGAGGTCATGCAGGGTGGCGAGGTATTCAGCTTCCTTGGCATTTGCGGTCATGACCGTCTTCCTTGTTTGGCGAAATCAATCAATTGCGCTTCATGGTGGGGTCGAGCGCGACGCGCAGCGACTCCCCCAGCGTGTTGAACGCCAGCGCGGTGAGCAAGATGGCGATGCCTGGCGGATACATCTGCTCCGGTGCGATCTCCATGTTCTGATAGGCGCGTGCCAGCATCGCGCCCCAACTTGGATCCGGCGGCTGAATTCCAAGACCAAGAAAACTGAGGCTGGCTTCCGCAAGCAGCGCGGCTGCAAGCAATAGCGTCACTTGCACGATCACCGGCTGGATCGCGTTAGGCAGCACGTGACGCCACAGGATACGCTTGGTAGATCCGCCGAAGCAGCGCGCGGCATCAACATAAAGTTCGTTGCGCACCACCAGCGTGCGCGCGCGGACCAGCCGCGCTAGCTGCGGAGCGAACACGATGCCGACGGAAATCATGCCGTTGGTAAGACCGATGCCCAGCGCGCCGGTGACGGCGATGGCCAGCACGATGGCCGGGAACGACAGGAAGCTGTCGATGACGCGGCTGATCACGGCATCGACCCAGCCACCAAGATAGCCGGCCAGCACGCCCACCGGCACGCCGATCAGGACCGCAATGATCACCGCGAGGAAACTCGCATAGAGCGAGGCCATGCCGCCATAGATCAGGCGACTGAGCGTATCGCGGCCGAGATCGTCTGCGCCGAGCCAATGCGCAGCCGACATCTGTGCCATGGCCGCATCGAGATCCTGCGCCGCAGGCGCATAGGGCGAAATCCACGGCGCGAGCAGCGAGAGCGCCAGCAGCGCGACCAGAACCGTCAGGCTCAGCGCGCCGCGGATGTCGGTGAAGAACCAGCGGGCGAAGCTAGACAAACGCCCGGGCCGGCGCGGGAAGGTGATGGCGGTGTCGGTCATGAGGAGATCCTCGGGTCGAGGACGCTGTAGAGAATATCGGTGAGCAGATTGAGCGTGACCACGATCAGCACCATGGCAAACACCACGCCCTGAACCACCGGAAAATCCCGGTGCATGGCGGCGTTGACGATCAGCCCCCCCATGCCGGGAATCGCGAACACGGCTTCAACCACCACGGTTGCCGCCAGCATCCGGTTCGCCAGCAGGCTGACGACGGTGAGCAAATTCACACTGACGTTTTTCAAGCCGTGGCGCCACAGGATCGACGACGGCGGCAGGCCCTTGGCATGGAGTGTCCGCACCTGCTGCGAAGACAGGATTTCGACCAGCGACGAGCGCAGTTGTCGCGCCACTTCGGCGATGCCGCCGGACGCAAGCGCCAGCGCCGGCAGAATGGCGTGACTGAGCGCGGCCCACGGGTCATTCATCAGCGACGCCGCACCGGTAGCCGGAAGCCAGTTCAACTGCAGCGAAAAAAACGCCACCAGCAGCATGCCGAGCCAGAAATTCGGCACCGCGACGCCAAGCGACGCGATCGCCATGACGATTCCATCGATCCAGGAGCCGGGCTTGACCGCCGCAGCGATACCGAGCGGAATCCCGATCACCAGTGCGGTCAGCAGCGCGAGTGCGACGATTAGCAGCGTATGCGGCAGGCAACGCTGGATCGACGTCAGCACGGCCTCGTTGGAAATCAGCGAATGCGACAGATCGCCATGAGCCGCCTTCCAGAGCCAGGATCCGTATTGCAGAAAGAACGGCTGGTTCAATCCGTACAGCTCGCGGATTTCGGCGATGCGCTGATCCGATGCATTATCGCCGGCAAGCGTCACCGCAACGTCGCCCGGCACGAGCTTGAGCAGGCCGAATACGATGAAGGTCGACAAAACGACAACCGGGATCGTCTGCAGCAGGCGCCGGCCGACGATGCGGAAACGTGCGGAATTCAACATGCGAAGATTTATATCCGAGTGAGGCGCCGCGAAAATCGCGGCGCCGTTGAGTTACCCGAGAGAGATGTTCTCGAACTTCGGCTTGCCGAGCAGGTTCGGCGTGAAGCCCTTCACCTTGGCGGACAGCGCATCGAGTTCGAACTGGAACGCGAGCGGCGCCGACAGCGCGTTTTCAACGGTGAAACGCTGAATCCTGGCAAACACCTCGGCGCGCTTGGCAAGATCCTCGCTGACACGGCTCTCCTGAATGAGCTTCGACAGCTCCGGATCGCCGGTACGGCCGGCATTGTAGTAGGCGCCTTTGTCGAAGCTCAGCCCGTAGGTCATGCTGGGATCCGGACGACCGGTCCAGGCCGAAACCAGCAGGTCAAATTTCTTCTCGGTGGCGAAGAATTGCGCGCTGATCTCGGCGATGGTGCCGCGGGTAAACTTGAGGCGAATGCCGGCCTTGCCGAGCTGATCCTGAATCACCTCGCCGCGACGCACGGAATCCTGGTCCATGTAGCCGCCGATCGTCAGTTCGAGGCCGTCCTTGTAGCCGGCCTCGGCGAGCAACTCGCGCGCCTTGTCGGGATTGTGCGGATACATCCCCGCCACGTCCTTGTTGAAGGCCCAGTGCGAACTCGGCAGCGTCATTCGCGCAGGCTCGCCCAGCCCGCTGAGCGTCGCCTTGACGAAGGCATCGCGGTCGAGCGCGAAATTGATCGCCTGCCGGACCTTGAGGTTGTCGAGCGGCGAACGGCCGTAGTTGATATAAAGCTGGATGCAATACAGCGTCGGCGAACTCACCACGGTCAGGCTTTTGGCGCGCTCGATCACCGGCTTGAGCCGCGCCGGCAACTGGAACGCCATGTCGTTCTGGCCGGCGACCACCGAGCGCAGCGCCGTGGCGTTCTCCGGAATGATGTTGAATTCGATGCCGTCGAGATACGGCCGGCCCTTGCGCCAGTAGTCCTCATGGCGCGTCACCACAATGACCTCGTTGTCGTTCCAGCGCACGAACTTCCACGGCCCCGCGCCCACCGGCTTGCGATCTGTGTCGTTGCCGAGCGCCTTGATGTTGGTCGGCGACACCATCATGCCGGCACGATCCGACAGGATCGCCGGCAGCGCCGTGTCCGGGTTCTTCAGCTTCATCGTGACCTGCAGCGGACCCGTCACCTCGACCGCCTCAACACTGGACAGGTCGGGCTTGATATTGGAGCGCTGGTCCGTGCGGTTGCGATCCATGTTGAACTTCACCGCCTCCGCGTCGAGCGGCGTTCCATCGTGGAATTTGATGCCGGTCGTGATGTCGAGCACCATGGTCTTCGGATCGGGAAACGACCACTTCGCCATGCCGGGCTTCGGCTTCAGCGTCGCGTAGTCCCATTCCACCAGCGTGTCGTACATCGTCCACAAGATGCTGTGGTCCGAACCGGCGCCACCGGTTGCCGGATCGAGCGAGGACGGATTGGCGGGCGCGGCGACCTTCAATACACCGCCCTTCTTGGCGTCCTGCGCCAGCGCCGGTAATCCGAGCACGCCGGTCGCAGCGGCGCCGCCCATCAGCGCGAGAATGTCACGGCGACGCAATGTCGTGTTACCCAGGTCGATTGTTCGCATGTTGAATCTCCTCCCCATTTTATGATGCGCGTTGCGCTTTTTGATTGTTGGGCGGCGGCCCGTCGGCTGTTGCAAAGTGGCAGGCCACGCGATGTCCCGGCTTCACCTCACGCCAGGCCGGCACTTCCTCCGCACATCGCGGCTGCACCGATGGACAGCGCGTGCGGAAACGACAACCCGAAGGCGGCGCAACGGGGCTCGGAATCTCACCTTCGAGAATGATGCGACGATCGACGCGCATACTCGACGGCAGCGGGATTGGCTCAGCGGACAGCAAAGCCCGCGTATAGGGATGCAGCGGCCGCTCCACGACATCCTCGGCCGAGCCGAGTTCCATCAGCTTGCCGAGATAGGTGACAGCGATACGGTCCGAGATATGCGAGACCACAGCGATATCGTGGGTGATGAACACATAGGTCAGGCCGAATTCGCGCTGCAGATCGGCGAACAGGTTGAGCACGTCGCCGCGAATGGAAACGTCGAGTGCAGCGACGACCTCGTCGCAAACAATAACCTTTGGCCGCAGCGTCAGCACGCGCGCGATATTGACGCGCTGCTTCTGGCCACCTGACAACTGATGCGGATATCGATCGGCGGCTTCCGGGGCGAGACCGACCCGTTCCAGCACCTCGATGCCGCGACGACGGCGCGAGGCGTGATCACCGTCGCGCATGATTTCGAGTGGCTCGACCACGCTGTCGATGATCGTCATGCGCGGATTGAGCGCTGCGTTCGGATCCTGAAAGATGATCTGGTAGTCGCGGCGGTGTTTGCGGAACGCACCGGTGCCGAGCGTCGCCGGGTCGGTGCCGTCATGCAGGATTTTCCCGTGCGTCGGCAGCAGCAGCGACACCAGCGCGCGCCCGAGCGTGGTCTTGCCGGAGCCGGACTCGCCGATAACACCGAACGTCTCTCCGGCGCGAACCTCGAAATCCATTCCGTCGATGGCCTTGACCGTGTCGCGGCCATCCCGGGTCGGAAACAGGATGCGCAAGTCACGCACCGCAAGTATCCCGGGGGTATCGCTGGCAACCATGTTTTCGTGCGCGGGCGACGACATCAGTTCACCGCTCCCGGGAGTTCGATATCAGGAGCGCGCCAGCAGCGCGCCACGCGGCCATCGGCGAGGTCAAGCAATGGCTGCTCCTGCTCGCAGCCGGCAATAGCGTGCGGACAGCGTGATCGAAACCGACAACCAGCCGGCATGGCGTTAGGCGACGGCACACGGCCGGGAATCGAGGCGAGCACGCCACGGCGCTTGCTCAGCCCCGGCAGCGAACGCAACAGCCCCGACGTATAGGGATGTCGCGGCCGCATCAGCACGTCGTCCACCGGCGCATCCTCGACGACCTCGCCCGCATACATCGTGATCATGCGCGTGCAGGTCTCGGCGACGACACCCAAATCATGGGTGATGAAGATCAACGCCGTTCCCGTCCGTTCGCTCAGCGAGCGCAGCAGATCCGTGATCTGGGCCTGCACGGTAACGTCGAGCGCTGTGGTGGGCTCGTCGGCAACCAGGAGCTTCGGCTTGCAGATCAATGCCATGGCGATCATCACGCGCTGGAGCATGCCCCCCGACATCTGGTGCGGATATTCGTCGCAGCGCCGCTCCGGCGCGGGGATGCCGACTTCGCGCAGCGCTGCAATCGCGCGTTCGCGCCCTTCCGCCCGGCTGACCGGGAAATGCGTGCTGTAGGCTTCGCTGATCTGATCGCCGACGGTGAAAACCGGATCCAGCGCGCTCATCGGTTCCTGAAAGATCATCGCTATGTCGCGGCCACGCACCGCGCGCATTCGGCGCGGCGACAGCTTGGCGAGGTTGATGCCATTAAACAGGATATCGCCCTCGATCCGAGCGGATTCCGGTGGCAGCAAGCGCAGCAGCGAGAGGCCGGTGACGGTCTTGCCGCAGCCGCTCTCGCCGACCAGGCCGACGCGCTCGCCGGGGGCGATTGAAAAGCTCACATTCCGGGTGATCGGCAGCGCACCTCGTGCCGTCGCAAAGGACAGTGAGAGATTGCGCACCTCAAGCAGCGGCGCGGTCGACAGTTGCGCTGCATAGGCAGCCGCCGGCGCCTGAGTGGAAGTTTCGATGAGGCTCGTCATTGCGGTACGTCAGGCCGTTGTCGTGCGGCGCCAAAGGCGCGGCAAGCCCGGCGCAGTCGTACGCCTTGGCCCGCGCGGCCGATAACCGCCACTCCGCTCAACAAGCGGCATGCCGGTGGAACGCACGCCGGGACTGACGTCCTCTCCATCTTCATCTCCCTCGCGATCCCGATCTTGCGCCGGAAACGTCCATCACAGCCCGGCTTTTGCCGGTACCGTGACGGTGCCCGATGAAATGCCAGCTACTGTCAATTGTCAACAATAGACTTCTACGCTAGACAGGGACTACATGACGCGGCAGCAGACACATCGACGACAGGGAGGGAGTCATGGCAGCGACACTTCGCAAGCCATTGACGAGCAACGAGGACGATCAGACACGGAGGTTTGCGCCCCGCACGCTTCCCGATCAGGTGGCTGAAGAACTCGGTGCCGAGATCGTGTCCGGCCGGCGCAAGGCTGGCGAGCGACTGGTCGAACTGGATCTGGCGCGCGACTTCGGCGTCAGCCGAGGACCTATCCGCGAAGCGATCCGCATTCTCGAGCGCCGTCGTCTCGTCGATGTACGCCCGCGCCGCGGCGCCTATATCCGGCCGTTGTCGCTGAAATCGGTTGCCGACCTGTTCAATGTCCGCGCCGCGCTATCAATGCTGGCGGTGCGGACGATGGCGACATCGCCGGTCGAAAGTTACGTCGATACGCTTGCGCGCCGTTGCGATGAGTTGAAGGCGATGGTCGAGGTCAATGATCCCGTCGCCTTCGCCCATACGACGACACGCGCAGTGAAAACGATCTCGCGCGGCTCGGGAAACGAGTTGCTGGTTGAACTCCTCACCGACCTCGCCAATCAAACGGTGTGGGAAACCATCTGGAAAACGCCGCTGGACTATCAGACGCGCGACATCCGTAGCCTCAGTGCCGACCTGATGGCATCGACCTTAAAAGCTATCAGGCAGCGCAAGCCGAACGCCGCCGTGACCCATCTCAGCCAACTCCTGGAAGGCGACCGCGATCGCGCGCTGGCCACACTTTCGCTACTCCGGGGAGAAGCGTTCGACCTCAGCGCGATCTCGCCCATCGACGGACGCGAGCTCAGACTGGAAGAAGCCGGCAGGTGACACCGAGATTCGACATCGAACATTGAGATTTTTACGAAGCGGGCCGAACGTGGATTGAGGCGCGCAAGAATCGAAAGACCGACTAACTTCCGGCGACGTCCTGGATCCGCGCCCGGTAGAGGTCGCATTTGGTATCGACGCCGTGGACGATCAAGGGCTCACCGATGATGTCGCCGACCTTCATTCGCGGATTGAGCGAGCCGTAGAGGTGGAGATTCGTCAGATTTGCGTTTCCGCAATATGTTTCCGCAATATCTTGTCTCGAAATACTAGAAACCCTTCAGCTAACGTTTAATCTTGACAGAGAAACGCTCGCTGCGCCCGCTCATAATTTTGAAGAAGCGAAGAAAGGACAGGGAGGTTTTCTGAATGTGAGAACTGTAGCATTCGATTTGAGTTACAACACTCTCCAAGAGCCAACACCTGCAACGTTGGCGTTGGGACTCCTGATCAAGACTTGCTATGCTTTGAGGGATCGTTTTGCGCGAAAGCAAACCAGACCAATGAGCCCTGTATATTTCGACCTTTTTCTTTTTTGCCTATTCAATGTAGCAAAGGGCAGCGGAGCAAAAACGGCGTTGCCGACGAAAGAAGCGGTAGGCCGTCACGGATCTGGAAAAAACAAACTTTTCAGATTCGTTCGCGAGGCGCAGGTGGTGGCGGAAGAAATTGCCCGAGTTTCCTTAGATAGGACCACCATCACCTCACAGGAACGAGAAGTGACGCTCGCTTCGTTTAAGAACTACCGCTTATTAGAAGATTCACAGCTTCGCTTGAGGCCAGACAATATTCGAGCGCGGAAAGGTTGCGGGATTGGCGGAATTCGCAGCCATAGCCACCACTGACCTGGGGTCGACTCCGGGTCGGTCAAAACGGCGACGCCCCCCAAGCAAAAGCGGTAAGCCATTGTAATTGCTGGCTGGGGCGGGAGTGATGCTCGCACCGTTCTCCCGCCAAATTCCCTGCAAACAGGGAATTTTAAAGGGAAGTTCGCGAATTTAAGGTTTATCTTGCCGCGACGGCGCGAGCGCGCCCTTTGTTTTAAGCATTTTCGAGCATTTCCCTATCCCAGCTAACAGGGAAATTAACTGGAAGAACAGGGACGGCTGAATAAGCATCAGGGATTGCTCGCGACAAATCCGAAAGTCCAGAAATCGATGCTTTATCTTAGACGCGAGCTCGCGCAGCTAGCGCGATCGATTTGCGTTATTAGCGGTCATCGATCGCCTTCGCTGCTGCCAAGTGACTTTGGGCTATGGGCAGGCTCGTGCGTAACAAACTGCGCTTCTCATTTTAGATCGAACACAGCCACGGCACGTATTGGAGAGGCTGTGCCGTTACGCCATTTCATCGGCAGTCCAATGAAGGTGAATTGGCCTTCGCCCAGCAAAGCTTCAAGATTGCACAGGCTCTCGATATGAGTGATGTCGAGATCCAGGCAGGCCTTGTGGACCAGCAAGTTCACGTCGCTCATCGGGCCCGGTCGCATCGAGTCGATGCCGAAATGCACAACTCCCCGTTCGGCGAGCCATTCAGTCGCAGCAACGTTCACGCCGGAGTTATCCGTTGCATATTCTTTGCCAGGAAATGTTCGTTCGTGATATCCGATGCAGAGCAGTACAGTTCCGCCGTTAGGGACGTCAACGCCACTCTTCTCCACTGCGGATTGCAAATCTGATGGTGTAATTTCTGCCCACGGAAGGATGTGGCGCAGGTAGATGCAGATTCCTGGCACGATACATTTCGTCAACGGATATTCATTGATCGGAATTCCGCCTTTCCCAAAATGACTCGGCGCATCGATATGCGTCCCAGCATGATCCGGCATCGAAATGAACATCGATGAAAGTCCGTAAACACCTCCGGAATCGGAAAACGAATCCTCATGGCTCTTCCAGACACCGTGGATGACGGGCGGATGTCCTGGATATGTCGGGATCCGGTGATGGAGCTCGCGGCTAAGATCGACGATCTTCATGTAGTATAACCTCTGAAACGGAACTAAGACGTTTGACTTCCGAATAGCAATTCAGAATTGCGTCCTTCTGACAGAAATACTATTTAACAGGCATCCACACGCGAAGGGCGAGCTCAATGTATTGAGCGCGTGTATCTAGATCCGGTACAAACGCGCCGCCGTATTGTAGAGCACGTCGCGCTGCTCCGCTTCCGATAGCTCCTCGATCGCCTTCCTAAAGGTTCTGTATAGAGATGTATAATCGGTCCAAAGCTTCTCGATTGGGCAGTTGCTTCCGAACAGACAACGATCCGAACCGAATCCGACGGTCTCTTTGATGATTGGGACCACCGTTTCGTAGCGGTAGGAATTTTCGAATGTTCCGAGACCTGACAGCTTGACATTGACATTCCTACAGTCGGCCAGCGCCGACATGCCATCGCACCATTTCCGCCAGCCGTCCGGCGACGTGTCTTCCAGCATGCCAGCGTGTTCCAGCACGAACGTGGTATCGGGAAAGGACCGGGCGAGCCGAGCGCCATTCGCCATCTGGCTGGTAAAGACCTGGAGCTCGAACAGGAACACCCTGGAAACACGTTTCACGCGGTATCACGCATCGATTGCGTCCTTGATGCGTTTTCGCGTGAGCGGCAGGTTTCGCAGCCGTTTGCCGGTGGCGTGGGCGATAGCATTGGCGATCGACGCCGCCGCCGGTCCCTGCCCGGTTTCACCGCTGCCAAGGAAGGGCTGGCCCGGTCGGTTGATGATATGTACCTCGATCTGGTCGGGCACCGCGTTGAAGCGGAGGATCGGATAGGTCTGCCAGTCGATACTAGTGATGCGGGTGTCGTCAAATGTGACGCTCTCGTACAGCGTCCAGCTCATCGATTGCAGGATGGCGCCTTCGATCTGGTTGGCGATCCCGTCTGGATTGACCACCTGCCCGGCATCGACGGCGGCCACCGCACGGATCAGGCGGGGCCGACCGGTGTCGCGATCGACCTCGACCTCCGTCGCGATGGCACAATATGCTGCAAGGTTCTTGTAGCGTGCAAAGGCAAAGCCGTAGCCGTGGTCCTCGGACGGCTTGCGGCCGGGCTGCCAGCCGAACGCCTGCGCGGCCTTCGCTATGACGTCGCGGCCACGCGGATCGTCGAGATGCTTCAACCGAAATTCGACAGGATCAGTCGCCGCGGCCGAAGCAAGTTCGTCCATAAAACTTTCGATCGAGAACACGTTGTGATAGGCGCCGAGTGCGCGCATCGCCGAAACCCGCAGCGGCATCTTCGGGATGAAGTGATGCACCACCTTCGCATTTGGAAACGCGTAGATCGGGATCGCATTGCGATCGCCACCGCCTTCCGGCAACGGCAATGGCTTCGGGGCTGGAACGGCAAAGGGATTTTCCATGTGCTGCGCGGCGAGCAGCGAGCCGGCGCCACCCGGGCGCATCGAATGGGTATTGCTCCAGACTTCGAAGTGCCAGTCGGTGATCTTGCCTTCGGCACCGACCGAGGCTTTTAACCTGGTGAGCATCGCCGGGCCGAACGGCTCCCACGCATGTTCCTGCTCGCGCATCCATTGCAGCCGGACCGGCACGCCCGGCATCGCGCGCGCAATCAGCGCCGCGTCCGCCGCGGCGTCATCGGCGCCGTTATGGCCGTAGCAGCCAGAGCCCTCGACGTGGATCAGACGCACCTTCGCCGGCGGCATCCGCAGCATCTCGGCGATGCCTTGACGGTCGGGATAGACACCCTGGGTATGGGTCCACACCGTCATCGCGCCGTCGACCATCTGTGCGACGGCGCAGGATGGCCCGATCGAGCCGTGCGACTGATAAGGCCGCGAATAGCTTGCCTGCAGCGTGACCGGTGCCAAGCCCGGCGTTCCGTGCTGCAATATCGTGCTGTCCTGAGATCCCAATTTCAGCAGGACATTGGCGAGATCGTCCTGGTCCGGGAGACCGGCCCTCTCCTGCCACGTGGTCGCGGCCGACAGCGCCATCATCGCCTTGACTGCCTGGAATTCCTTGTCCGCCACCACCGCGAGGAAATTGCCGTCGCGGACGACTTTCACGACGCCTGGCAACTTTTCGATAGCGGCGATGTCACAGGTCATCATGCGGGCGCCGTAGCTCGGCGGCCGAACGACGCGCGCATGCTTCATGCCTGGCAGCCGGATATCTTGAACATAGGCTGCACCACCGGCGAGCTTGCCTGGAATATCGACGCGCGGCACCGGCTTGCCGATGATTGTGTAGCTTGCCGGATCCTTCAAGGGCGAGGTCGGCTGCGCCTGCACATGCAGCCCTGCACCGATCAGGTCGCCATAGCCAAGACGCGTGCCGTCAGGCGCGATCACGGCGCCGCTCTCGGTGCGAAGATTTTCGACCGGCACCCCGACGCGGCGTCCCGCTTCGTCCAGCAGCAGCGCGCGCATCTGCGCGGCGGCGTGCTGCACGGCGGTGCCGCTGTCATCCATGGAATGGCTGCCCGAGGTGTAACCTTCATTGGCGGTGCGCCCGGTATCGGCGGTGACCAAAGATAGCGACGCGAAGGGGACGTCGAGCTGCTCGGCGGCGATCTGCAGGACGGCAGTCCTCAATCCCTGCCCCAACTCTGCCTTGCCCGTGAACACGGTGATGTTGCCGCCGGCGTCGATGCTGATCCATGAATCGAGGAACGGCGCGACCCTGAGGCTGCCCGGCAGCTTCGCCGGCTGTTCCTGCGCGACCGAGGGACGCAGCGAGAAGCTGACGACGAGCGCGCCACTACCAGCCAGCATTTGACGGCGGTTGAGATCGATCGGATTCATCGCACGCTCTCCTGTCCGTCCGAGGCATCGGCGCTCTGCATCAGCTTCGCCGCGCGGTGCACGGCGCGCAGGATGCGCATGTGGGTGCCGCAGCGGCACAAATGCGATTCAAGCTCGACGCGGATCTGTTCGTCGGTCGGCCGGGCATTGCGCTGCAGCAGCGCCTGCGCGCGCATCACCATGCCAGCGATGCAGAAGCCGCATTGCGCCGCCTGCTCTTCGATGAACGCGCGCTGGATCGGCGCTGGATCGGCGATGGTGCCGAGCCCTTCCAGCGTCGTTACCTTCTTGCCTTCGAGCAGCAGTACCGGCGTCACGCAGGACAAAACCGCTTTGCCGTCGACGATCACAGTGCAGGCTCCGCATTGACCGAGCCCGCAGCCGAATTTCGCGGCATTGAGCGCAAGGTCTTCGCGCAGCACATAGAGCAGCGGCGTGTCGGGGTCGGCATTGAGACGATGATCGCGACCGTTGACCGTCAATGTGATCATGGCTTTTCTCGCTGCTGGGGGGCGGCCGGCGTATTTTTCGCACCCGCCGTGGTCTGCACGTAGGTCAGTTGGGAGCCGCGGGCGTCGCGCACAAGCCGGTCGAGGCCGTCCCACACAGGCTGGTCGGAAAACCGCGCACGCAGATATTGCAGCAGGGCGACAATCTGTCCGTCATCCATGCTGGACGCGAAACCCGGCATAATCGGGCTGCGTTCGTCCGCCGCCGGCTTCAGGCCGATCAGAATCGTGTTGGTGACGTTGCGGGCATCAGACGCGCTGACGCCCGTCGAGAGAAGAAGATTCACGCCGCCATAGGGCAACGGACGCCCGGCCTCGTGACAGCCGGCGCATGCCGCCTGATAGATGGCAGCACCCGCGGGATGCGCGGCCTGAGCCTGCGGGGCCCGGTCCGGCTGGGCGGATTTTGCAGGATCAATCCGCGCCATCGCTTCATTGCCACGCTGCTGGCGATCCGGCGTCGGTGCGCCGGCGACGCCAGCCATATAAGTCGCGATCGCGCGGACATCCTCTTCGGGGACCGATGAGAGATTGCTGACCACCTGTGCCATTGGGCCGCGCGCCACGCCGTGCTGCGGATGCGACCCGGTGCGCAGATAGGTGAACAGGGCCTCTGCCGTCCAAGGCACCGGCGACTTCGAGGTATCGTTGAGCGGATAGGCCCGCCAGTCATCGACATCGCCGCCGGCGAATTGCGCCGATGCCCGCTCGGCGCCGAGCGCGTTGCGCGGCGTATGACAGGAGCCGCAATGCGCGAGCCCTTCGACCAGATAGGCGCCCCGATTCCACTGCGCGCTCTGCTTCGGATCTGGCTTCAGCGGAGCGTTATGCAAGAACAACAATTTCCAGCCAACGATCACCGGGCGCAGGTTGAGCGGGAAAACAAGTTGATTGGCCGGCGCCGGCGCCTGCACCGGCGTGCGCGTCATCAGGTAGGCATAGAGCGCGCGGTTGTCGTCTTCCGACACTTTGGTGAAGTGGTCATAAGGAAAGGTCGGATAGAGGTGGGCCCCATCGCGGCTAACGCCGGAGCGCATCGCCCGTACGAAAGCCTGCTCCGACCATCGGCCGATCCCGGTTTCCGGGTCCGGCGTGATATTCGCGGAGAAGATTGTGCCGAACGGCGTCGGCACCTGCAGGCCACCGGCGAAGACCTTGCCGCCGCGCGCCATGTGACAGTCGTTGCAATTTCCGAGCGACGCCAGTTCGCGGCCGCGTTTGACGAGGGCGGGATCGAAGGAGTCGCGCGGCGGCGTTGCGATCGCCGAAACCGGCGGCCGCCACGCCACCGCGATCGCGCCGGCGGCGACGATGCCGACGACCACCAGCGCGCTGACGATCCTCTTCCTGATCCGGGACGCCATTTCCACTCCGATCTCTTGCCGCACCTCCCCCCGTCAGCGGAAGTGCCTTTTCATTCCGCGCATCAACGCGCAAGGGCGAGTCAGGATGCCTGCTCCGCGCTTCTATCCGCCCCGCATCGCAGACATGATCCAGCCCTTGGTCTTTTGCGACGCCAGGTGATCCAGCGCCTCGCGCTGCAGTTCCAGCGGACTGGCTCGACCTTGTACCACCGCAACCATCAGATCGCATTTCCGGGAGACGACCATGCCGACCCCCTGTCGCTGCGACCCGTCGCCAAACTGGTAGTGCCGTATCCGGCCGGTCATGTCGGCGATCCGCACCACCTCGCCGGCCTGAAGCGCGCGAAACCGCGGGCTGATCAGATCGAGGTCGGCCACGCGGTCGACCTCATCATCGTCGGCGACACCGCTGTCGCAATTACAGAAACCGATCTTGGGTCGGACATACAGTTCCATCTCGGTGCCACAGGACGCGGCCGGACAGCGGTACGCACGGCCCGGCGGCCATCCATCGCGCGGGAACGGCCAGGCAATATCCTGCCAGCCCTCCCCGCGCGCCGGCCCGGTGACATAGGCCGCAATGCCGGGAGGTGTGATCAACCCCAGCAGCACGACGCCCATCACCGTCAGCCTTCGCGCCATGGCTTCGAGGCCTATTTCAATCCCGCCGCGTCCCGCGCGGCGCCGGTCAGTTCGAGAACGTGGAGGCCGGTGTTGGCGCGATCGACAATGTAGATATAGCCGCGCTCATCGGTCTCGACATTGTTGGTCTGAATGGCAACCCGACAGCGGTCCTTGCCGTCGATGGTCACACAGCGCTTGTCGGTCGCCGCGGTAATCGAAGGGATGAAATAGCCGACCTCCTTCGGATGGTACGGATCACGAATGTCGAGCGCTCGCACGCCGGCATTGAAGAATGAAATGAAGGCCATCTTCTTGTAATAGACCGGCGCCATGCTTTCATTCGAGGAGTGCGATCCGAACCTGCCGCCACGCTCGCAGAACGATCCGCTGGCCTCCGGCACCGTGTAGCTCGAGATCATCATCGGGCGGTTCTCCACGGTGACGTCGGCAAACCAGACCATCTGTCGCGGCTCGGCGCATTCGTTGAGGATAGCCTCGTCGACGATCATCACGATATCGCGGCTCTTGCCGTCCTTGTCCTTTGCGAATTCGTCGATCGGCATCTGCAGCATTGGAAATGTCGTATGTGCGCCATTGAACGCCGACATCGACATTCTTGCAATTTCCGGAAAGCGCAGATTGTCGGGCGTCGGCTCCTTCGGCCCGTTAAGGAGCTTGTCACGATCGACGATCTGCAGGAATCCGCCTTTGTTGGTGCCGTAGCCAAAGTAGACGCGGTTGCCTTGCGGACCTGCCGAAATCGGGCCATGGGCTTCGGTAGGAATCGCGCCGGTGGCGCCGGGCTCCTGACCGGGCAGACCGAAGTCACGGATCTTGACGGGATGCGCGGGATCGCTGAGGTCGTAGACCTGCGTCATGCGCCGTGTCCGCCAATCGGGCGCACCCGAGACCAGAAAGGCAATGCCGGTATCGCATTCCCACCAATTCTTGTGAGTATCTTTCAGGCCATCGATTCGCGTGATCAGGACCGGATTGGCGGGATCGGCGACATTCCAGATCTCATGCGCTTCGCTACCGAAGGTGCGGAGCATGTAGACCGCCGCCTTGTCCCCTTTCGGCAGCGCCTTGCCGTCGCAGACACGCACCATCTGCGCGCCGCCGCCCTCGTATTTGCCTTCCTGTCCCGGGATGTGTCGCAGATATTTTGGCTGCGCGGGGTCGGCGACATCCACAATCGACGTGCCGTTCGGCTCGGCCTTACCGGTCTGCGGATTGACCGGAGCAGGTATCTCGTCGCTGCCGCCGTGATGACCGATATAGGCGATCCAGCGATCGCCCTGGTGGTGGATGGTCGGCTGATACGCGCTACGCGCCTGCAGGTCGTTCATCCCCACGAGTTTCATGTTGGACGCCTCCGGCGGCGCGCCTATTACCTGTTGCTGCGCGTGGAGCGGCGCTAGGCCGAAGATGGCCGTCAAAAAAATGGCGGCGAGTGGCCGGACGATTTTCATTTTTCTTCTCCGTTATATCGTCGGATGTCGTGGACGGTTCGTTGTGGTGGACATCAAAACGTCCCGCAGGGTAGTTTCGAACACTGCAATGAGATCCTCATTGCGGAAGGCGGCTCGATCGTATGACCGGCCATCCGTGAACAGAATAGGAAACGCCGATGACCAGGCCTGAAGGCCGCGTTCTGCGACCTAGCGAAATCAAACCGCACGAGCGCGGCGGCGGCGCCCGCACCACGCCGCTGGTAACGCGCGGCATCGGCTCGACCAGCATGCTCAACGGCATCACCGAATTCGGTCCCGGCGCCGCGATTCCGTTGCACACGCATAACTGCGAGGAGAGCGTGCTGGTGCTCGAGGGCAATGCCATCGCCGAACTCGACGGCGTCCAGCATCGCATGGGCGCCGCCGACACGACATGGGTTCCCGCCGACGTCCCGCATCGCTTCATCAACGCGTCCGACACCCGGCCGCTGCGGATTTTCTGGACCTACGCTTCGGTCGATGCGACGCGCACCATCGTCGCCACCGGAGAGACACGCTCCGTCGATTCCGAGCGGACCTAATCCGCCAAGGCGCATTTGAAATTTCGGGCTCATTTGCCGGCAATCCCCAACTCGCCAATGAGCTTGGCGTATTTGGCCAGTTGATTGCGCGTCAGCACACGCAATTCTTCGGCCGAACTGCCGCGCACGACCAGGCCCTGTTCGTCGAGCCTGCGACGCGTTTCAGGATCGGCCAGAGCCTTGCGCACCTCGGCGTTCAATCGCGCGACAATGTCCTTCGGCGTGCCGGCTGGCGCCAAAATCGCGAACCAGGAATTGAACAGAAAACCCGGCAGTCCGGACTCGGAGATCGTAGGCACGTCGGGATATTGCGCCAGTCGCTTTTCCGTGGTCACACCGATCAGCTTGACCTGACCGCCCGCGACGAGCCCCGTCACGGTGCCCAGCCCTTGGAAGGCCACGGGGATCTGCCCGGCGACCACGTCGGACGCGGCCTGTGTCGCCCCGCGATACGGGACGTGGGTCAGCGAAATGCCCGCATTGGCCGCGAACATCGCCATCGCCAGATGCTGCGGACTGCCGATACCGCCCGAGCCATAGTCGATTTTTCCGGGGGCCGCCTTCGCCGCCGCGATCAGATCGTCCGCCGTCTTGAAGCCGGACTTCTCGTTGGCGATCAGTCCCCACTCCACCGTCGCAACCAGCGAGACCGGCTCGAAATCCTTGACGATGTCCCACCGCAAACCGGATTGTAGCGCCGGCACCATAGTCATGATGCTGTCGTTGAAGCCGCCGATCGTGTAGCCATCCGGCGCCGCGCGCGCGACCTGTTCAGCGCCGATCGTACCGGATGCGCCGGGCTGGTTCAGGATCACGAAGTGCTGACCCATGTTCTCCGACATCTTCTGGGTCACAATGCGCGCCGCGACATCGACGGCGCTCGCGGCCGCCAGCGGAATGATCATCTTGATCGGCCGGTCGGGATACGGCGTTTCGGCAACGGCCGAACCGGCAGCGATACAAACCGCGAGCACGGAGATCAACGAGCAAGAGCGCATACTTAAATCTCCTGGATGAGGCACGCGATGCCGAGTTCGGCGGCTAGTTTGTCCAAGCCCCGCATCAGCGCCGGCGCGATCGGAATGCCGTCGCGGCGGCGACGCTCCCGGGTCTCATGGCTGCGCTCGCCGGGAACGTAGATGCGATCGACGCCGGGCATCCGGCTGCTGTTGCGCAGGTCGCCGATCAGCCTGTCGACGCTCGATTTGAAGACATCGACATCGCCGAACGCCGCCACGTTGATGACGGCGATGGCCTGTCCGGTATTGGTCACGCTGTCGTCATCGCGGTTGAAGTCGATCACGTCACGGCCCATCGCGGCGCCGCCCAACGTTCCCGCCAGCAGGCCGATGATCAGCGCCAAGCCATAGCCTTTGTAGCCCGCCTCCATGCCGCCGAGCGGCAGCAGCATGCCCTCGTCGGCGCGCTTCGGATCGGTAAGCGGTTGGCCGTTGCGATCGATCATCCAGCCTTCCGGCATGGTCTCGCCGCGCAGCGCTTTGGTCTTGACCTTGCCGTAGGCTGCCACGGTCGTCGCCATGTCGAGGACGATCGCGCGCTCCTTTCCCGCTGGAACGGCCGCAGCGACCGGATTGGTCGACAGCAGCATGTCGAGACCGCCCCAGGGCGGCAGGTGGTTGGCGTTGCCGACGGCGAAGTACAGACCGATCATGTCGTGCGCCAACGGCATGCTGGCATACAGCGATGCCGGCCCGGCGTGATTGCTGAACTGCGAGTTGACCCACGCGATGCCGGTGTTGCGCGCCTTCTCGATCGCCATTTCCGCGGCGCGCTTCATCACCAGATGGCCCATGCCGTTGTCGCCGTCGATCAGCGCCGTACCGGGATGGTCGCGCACCACCTTGATGTCCGGTCTGACATTGAACCCGCCGGCCTTGATGCGCCGCGCATATTGCGGCAGACGGGTGACGCCGTGTCCGTCCGAGCCCTGCAGGTCGGCCTCTGCCATCAGCGCTGCGACGGTGAACGCGTCCGCGGGCGGCAGCCCAAGCACGGTCAGCGCCTCGCGGATGAAGGCTGTCAGTCGATCCAGTTGAACGGTTTGTTCAGACGGCATGATAGCTCCCAGGAAAGGTTGCGCATCGGCTACCCATCGGCCAGCTCCCGCATAATGGCGTACAGCGCGGGTTGCGCCTCGAAGCCGATCCCGGCGTGATCCGGCAACGCTATCTCGCCATCGCGCACATCCATACCGTCGGCGAAGCCACCGAAGGCCGCGAACACGCCGGGATAGGATTCGCAACCGCCAAGACCCAATCCCGCCACCAGCGCGAACGACATCATGTTGCCGCCGTGGGGGAAGATCCGCGCGCGCGCGCCGCCGAGCGCTTCGACGCGCTCGATCATTTTGACATAGGCGCCGACGCCATAGGCCTGCGGCGGATCGACCTGCAGGATGTCGCGGTCGCGCCGGAAGCCGCCGAAGCTGAACAGATTTTCAACGTCCTGCTGGCAGAACAGGTTTTCGCCAGTAGCGAGCGCAGGTCGGTAGGTTTTGGCCATTGTGGCGAAAGCGCGGTAGTCGAGCGGCGCGCAAGGTTCTTCGAACCAGCGTAGCCCGTAGGGAGCCAGCGCTTCGGCATATTCATGCATTCGGGAGATCGACAGCGCTGCGTTGGCATCGACGGCGAGGTGGTCCGCGCCGGCCATCAATGCAATGGCCGTATCGATGCGTGCCAGATCGTCCTTGACCGCGACACCGCCGACCTTGATCTTGATATGCTTGTAGCCTGCCTGTAGGTGACGCTTCACCTCATCCGACAGCGCCGCGAGATCGCCCTCGGGGCGGTACCAGCCACCCCCGACGTAACATGGAACAGTCGACCGCGATGTGCCACCGCAGAAGCGCTCGGCGAGCACGTGCCAGAGCGGCCGGTCAAGTACCTTGGCCAGCGCATCCCACACCGCCGTCTCGATGGTGCCGATCGGCACCGATCGTTCGGCGTCGCCGCCGGGCTTCTCGCGCAGCATCATGCGCTTCCGGACTTTTTCAGGATCGATCAGGCCGACCTCGTCGAGCAGATCATCCGGCGCAGCGGAAAGGATGCGCGGCACGAACCGCGCCCGCATCGCGGCGCCGCAGGCGTAGCGGCCGGTGGAATTGAACGCGTAGCCGACCACCGGGCGCCCATGGCGCATCACGTCCGTCACCACGGCAACGACCGACGTGGTCATTTCCGAGAAGTCGAAGGCAGCGTTGCGCATCGTCGACGCGACGGGAACGGCCTTCTCGAAGATGCCGGTGATACGCATGAAGATTCCAATCGATCAGACGGGCTGGATGCCGGCGTTCACGATGACCTTCTTCCACTTCGGTACCTCGTCGGTGATGCGCCTCTGCATACCTTCGGGGCCGTTGGCGATCACCTCGAAGCCATTGTTGCGAAGCTGGTCGGCGATCTTTGGTATTTTGAGGACCTCGATCGACTTCGATCCCAACAGCTTGACGATCTCCGGTGGCGTCTTTGCCGGCGCCAGGAAACCCTGAAACGTGTCGGCAATGAAGTCCTTGAAACCTAGCTCCACCATCGTGGGCACGTCCGGCAGGTCGAACCAGCGGTTCGCGCCGGTCACGGCCAGCGGCTTCAGCGCGCCGCTGACAATATGCGGATGCGATGGCGGCAGCGACGCACAGCAGACCTGGACGGTGCCGGCAAGGATGGCCTGGATCGCCGGACCGGCCCCGCCAAACGGCACGTGCACCATCTGGATATTGCTAGCGATCTTTAGAAGTTCGGCCGACAGATGCGGTGTCGTGCCGGTGCCGGGGCTCGCATAATTCAGGAGATTGGGCTCCGCCTTGGCGCGCGCTACGAGTTCGGCGATGGAATTGATGCCCATCTTGGGGTCAACCAGAAAAACGTTGGGCGATGTCCCGAGCTCGGCGACTGGTACGAAGTCCTTGTACGGATCGTACGGAATTTTCGCGTACAGGCTGGGATTGACGACGTAGGCGCTGGACGTGATCAGCAGCGTGTAGCCGTCCGGATCGGCATTTGCCGCCGCGCCGATGCCGATATTGCCGCCGGCGCCGGGCCGGTTATCGACGATGATATTGCCGCCGATTGCCTCTCCGAGATGCTGGGCGACGATCCGGCCCATGATGTCGGTCGGGCCGCCGGGCGCGAATGGCACGATGATCTTGATCGGACGGGTGGGATAGTTCGCGGCCTTGGCTTCTTTGGCCCAAAGGCCGATGGCGGCGGTGCCGAAAGTGAAAGCTGCCGCGCGCAACATGGCGCGACGCGACAGAATAGCGTTGCTATTCTTCAACATGGCGTTCTCCCTGAAGCGATGCGTTTGCACCGCGTTTATTGTCGTGGCCTTCGTCTGAGCGAATTTTCGGCCTTGCCGCGACA
Organism: Tardiphaga sp.; assembly: GCF_028290495.1. Taxonomy (GTDB): domain Bacteria; phylum Pseudomonadota; class Alphaproteobacteria; order Rhizobiales; family Xanthobacteraceae; genus Tardiphaga. The sequence continues at coordinate 19,566 of NZ_JAQGJT010000027.1, read as the reverse complement.
ACCGAAGCTGTCGCGGGTCATCGTTTGAATATCAGCGGATGGCGACGGGATTGATCGGCGATCCAACCGCTCCGGTGATCGGCAGCGCCGGACCGACGAATAGGAAGTCATAGAGTTTGTCAGCGTGGCAGGCCTTGGCGAGCTCATCGAGCTTGAAGATTTCGCCCATCGTCAGGCCCATGATGGGGATACAGATCCAGTGCCAAGGCTGGTTGGCATCGTCGCAATTGTTGGGCCGCACTTCGACGCCCCAGGTATCCGTAGCCACCGCTGCGACCTGCTTGTCCTGAAGCCAGTCCAGCGTTTCGAAGGCCAGACCCGGCGCGTCGCCGCCCGGATAGCCGTCCCAGTTTCCCGCCGCCAGCTTCTCTTCCATCTGGCCCGTCCGGATCAGCAGGTGGTCGCCGCGGCCGACCGCGACATTCTGCGCCTTGGCGCAGCCATCGAGAATGTCGTTGGTGATCGCGAAACCTTCCGGCAACCAATCCATGCCCTGGTGCTTGGCGATGTCGAGCAACACGCCACGACCGACCATCTTCTCCTTGGCATGCTCGATGCCGGCTTTCTCCGCGCCGAACGACGAGACGTTGCGGCAGTCGTAGCCGTTCCACATGTAGTTTTCGTAGAAGATGTGGCCAAGCCCGTCCCAATGCGTTCCGGCCTGCAACGGGAACAGCACAATGTCGTCGGCTGATCGGATGCCGCGTTTGTCGAGTACGCCGGAATAGGCATCGGTGCCGGTACGCAGCATGGTGTGCACGGGGTTGAAACGGCCGACCGGCGGAAACTTGGTCTTGCCGCCCTGCGGGCCCTTGTTGTCGTAGTTCAGCGCGAGCGAGATCACCTGCCCTTTGCGCACCAAGCCAGCCGCGCGGATGATGTCTTCCGGCTGGGTGTAGTTCATGGTGCCGACATGGTCGTCCGGCCCCCACTTGCCCCAGTTCTTCAACCGTTCGGCCGCCGCCTCGATGTCCTTCTTCGTGACCTTGGCAGGACCGTGCAACATGTCGCTCATTTGGGACGCCTCCTCGATTTTATTGTTGATTTGATTTCCGGCTTCGAGCGAAAGCCGGCGGCCAGAAACGGCACAATGCGCGCCAGCGCATCCTCGACGCGACCGGGGTCGCAACGCCCATCGGTCAGCGACTGGATGCGGCCGGCGTCAGCCATCGTGTAGAACATCGTCCCCAGCATGAAATGGAAACGCCATTCCAGCTCGGCCTGCGGGATATCGGGCAGCGCCCGCGCGATTGCCGTCAGGAACACGCCGGAGGATTCATCGAACGCCTTGGCGAGGATCCGCCGGCTCACTGCTTCCGGCTCGGTCGCCAGCCGGGCGCGCAGCTTGACGAAGGCGCGCCCGCCGGCACGAACATCCGAACCAATGATCAGCGCCGGTCGCAGAAACGCTTCCAGAATGCGTTCCAGCGAAGGCGCCGCGTCAAGATCGATCTCGGACAACAGCCGGACCCGCTCCTCGGCAATCGGCTTGGCCCGCGCCGCAAAAATCTCGGACAGCAACTGCTCTTTCGATCCGAAATGATAGTGCAGCGCGGCGAGATTGACGCCGGCCGCGGCAACGATGCTGCGAATGCTCACCGCATTCCAGCCGTGCTCGGCGAACAATTGCTCGGACGCATCCATCAGGCGTTGCCGCGCCGACGGCTTGAGCGCGCCGTCATCGGTCAATGCTGCCTGGGCCGGCGACTTGAGCGCGTTGGATTTCAGCAAAGCCGCGGTATCCCTTGACTAATTCAAACGTTCGTTTCAATAAGTCGTTTGTTTTGATCTTGTCAAGCGGCGCTACCGATACGCAGTGGCGATCCGTTCGAAACCACACACCCAAAAAGCGGCCGACAGACGAACCGCTGGTCGATGCCGAGCAAAAGCGACAGGGAGCACCGCCATGACCACACGCCGGAATTTTCTGAAGGGCGCGGCGACCAGCCTCGCGTTCTGCAGTTGCGGAATGCTCGAGGCTGCGCATGCCGAGCAACCGCGCTTCCGCGCCCTGCCCGTGACCATCAAGGGCAAGCGCATCAGGACGATCGACGTGCACGCCCACTGCATCATTCGCGAAGCGCTCGACCTGATGGGCGACGAGGTGCCGCGCATTCTGCCACCGACCAAAGGACAGCAGGAGCATTTCATCGTGCTGGACAGTCGCCTGAAGGCGATGGACGCGATGGGCATCGACATGGAGGTGCTCTCCATCAATCCGTTCTGGTACCGCAAGGACCGCGACACCGCCGCAAGGATCGTGCAGATTCAGAACGACGCGCTGGCGCAATTGTGCGCCTCGAAGCCGGATCGTTTTGCCGCCTTCGCCTCGCTGTCGCTGCAATATCCCGACCTTGCCGTTCAGCAACTGGAAAACGCCGTCAAGAAGCAGGGCCTGCGCGGCGCGGCGATCGGCGGCAATGTCGTCGGGACCGATTTCGCCGACCCGAAATTTCATCCGGTCTGGGCCAAGGCGGAAGAACTTGGCGCCGTACTGTTCATCCATCCGCAGGGCACGGTCGAACTGGCTGCGCGATTCAAGGGCAATGGCTGGCTCTCCAACACAATCGGAAATCCGCTCGACACCACCATCGCCCTGCAGCATTTGATCTTCGAGGGAACGCTCGACAAGTTTCCGAAGCTGAAAGTCCTGGCCGCGCATGGCGGCGGCTATCTCGGCTCCTACGCGCCGCGCTCCGACCACGCCTGCTTCGTCTCGCCGCAGAACTGCAATCCGGATATCCAGCTCAAAAAGAAGCCGACCGAATATCTCAACCAACTTTTCTTCGATTCACTGGTGTTCACGCCGGAGGCGCTGCGCCACCTGGTCGCCCAGGTCGGCGCCAGCCAGGTAATGATAGGTACCGATCACCCCATTCCGTGGGAAGACCACCCGGTTGATCACATCTTTGCCACTGAGAGCCTGACCGACGCGCAAAAGGCAGCGATTCTGGGCGGCAACGCGGCACGGCTGCTCGGTATCAAAACAAGCTGAACAACCGGAGGCGCTACGCTGCAGCGTGCTCGCCTTCGTCCCTGAATGTGCAAACAGCGAAGACAAGGAATTCGAATGTCCAAGGACGGTATGTGCGTGATCATCACGGGATCAGCTTCGGGTCTCGGTGCGGCGACGGCGGCCAGGCTCGCCCGCGACGGGGCACGCATCGTGGTGAACTACGCCTCAAGCCAGACGGAAGCCGAACAGACCGCCGACCTGTGCCGCTCGGCCGGCGCCGAAGTGATCGTGGTTCAGGGCGACGTTTCGCGCGATGACGACTGTCGCCGAATCGTTACCGCCGCCGAAAAATGGGGCCGGCTCGACGCCCTGATCAACAATGCCGGGACCACCAAGCACGTCGCGCAGGGCGATCTCGACGGCTTGTCCGCCGAGGACTTCATCCGCATCTACGCCGTGAATACGATCGGTCCATACCAGATGGTGCGCGCCGCACGAACGCTGCTCGAGGCCGGTGCAAAGGCATCGGGCCGCCCGTCTGCCGTGGTAAACACATCGTCAGCATCAGCGTTTCATGGCGGCGGCTCTTCGGTCGCCTATGCGGCCAGTAAGGGTGCGCTGAATACGATGACGAAATCGCTAGCGCGCGCGCTGTCGCCGCTGATCCGGGTCAACACCGTATGCCCGGGCTACATCGACACACCGTGGTTCACGAAGGGCCGCGGCGCCGAAGCTGCGGCCAAGGTACGTGACGCCACCATCGCGAAAGTCGCGCTCAAGGTAGCCTCAACCGCCGAAGATATAGCCGGGGTGGTCTACTTCCTAGCCACGCCGCAATCCAACAATATGACCGGCGAAATTGTGCGGATGGACGCCGGCGCGCATCTTGTCATGTGAGAGTCGATATTCCGGTGGTCCACTCGCTTCGGAATATTTAGCGGCTAGACGCCTGCCGACATGGCGGCATGACCGAGCTCGAGGAAGCCGGGTTGACCGATGGTCAAGGCCGCGCGCACTCGGCTCACAGCACGCAGCAGTCGTATGAGGGCTGTGCCAAGCGTAACATGACGCGGGCCCCGTCGGCGACGCGCAAGCGTCACGCAAAGAGGCTGGCGAACGAAAAAGCAACAAGTGTTCACAATGAGCAGGAAAATAGTGTTCAGAATAACGCTGAGAACAAAGCCTACATTCAAGAAATAGCTGAGAAATAACAATTGGCTGGTGTGGCAGTGGTGTTCGCACCATTGACCTGCCAGGGCTTTTTTGGACCAAGCTTTGTGAGAAACTGAGCTTGGAAAGGAGCTTTTGTGATGCCGAAGAAGAGGTTCAAGGCGGAGCAGATCGTGGTGCTACTGCGCCAGATCGAAGTGTTGATGTCGCAGGGCAAAGCGGCGCCGGTTGCCTGTCGCGAGGCGGGCATTTCACAGCAGGGTTACTATCGCTGGCGTAAAGAGTACGGCGGCCTCGAACTCGATCAGGCGAAGCGGATGAAGGACCTGGAGCGGGAGAACGTCCGCCTCAAACGCCTAGTCGCGAATCTGTCGCTTGAGAAACAGGTGCTCAAGGACGTTGCCTCGGGAAACTTGTAAGCCCCGAACGGCGCCGGCAGGCAGTAGAGGGCATTCGAGGGAAGTATGGTCTCCCGGTTCGCCTGGCCTGCCGGATCGTCGGTCAACCGCGCGGGACCCAGCGCTACACCACGATCACCCGGGCTGATGAGGACGTGCTGACGAGAGCGATCATCTCTCTGGCATCCCAATACGGACGGTATGGCTATCGCCGGATCACACCGCTGCTGGTCACTGCCGGCTGGCAGGTTGGCTGCGACCGGGTTCAGCGGATCTGGCGCCGTGAGGGGCTGAAAGTACCCAGGAGACAGAGGCAACGGGGCCGCTTGTGGCTGAACGACGGATCGTGCATCCGCCTGAGGCCGCAGCATCGCAACCATGTCTGGAGCTATGACTTCGTCGAGGCGCAAACCCACGACGGGCGAAAGCTCCGGCTGATGAGCTTAATCGACGAGTTCACCCGGGAATGCCTGGCGATCCGTGTAGCTCGTCGCATCAACAGCTTCGGGGTTATTGAGACGATGGCCGACGTGATGCTCACCAGGGGCGTGCCCGAGCACATCAGATCCGACAACGGTCCGGAAATGACGGCCAAGATAGTGCGCAGCTGGTTTGCAAAGCTCGGGGCGAAAACACTTTACATCGAGCCAGGCAGTCCGTGGGAGAACGGCTACTGCGAGTCCTTCAATGGGAAGCTGCGTGATGAGTGCCTGAACGGTGAAATCTTCTACAGCCTGAAGGAAACCACGGTCGTCATCGAGCAATGGCGCAATCACTACAACACGGTCCGACCGCACTCCTCACTGAACTACCGACCACCTGCACCACAGACATCAGCACCTGACACCCACCATCTAGATCGGAGCGTGGCAATGCAGTAGTCTCTATCCCTCTGGTCCAAAATATCCGTCAGGTCGCCCTCGCGCTACTTACGGGGGATTATCGATAGTAGCAGATGCGACTCCAGTCCGCCGCCGAAATGCAGCGTGGTCTCTCCGCCGAAAACGTCCGGCGGGCGATCGAGCGGTTCATCGTGAACGAACGGCCCGCAGCCTTTCATGGGGTTATTCATGTTAGACAGCGTCGTCGGCCCGTTGTACTCGTAATCGTTGCCGCGAACGGTCAGCCTGTAGCTGTAGCCGGCCGGGATGACGATCGACGTCGGCCATATCTCGATATCGAGTTCAAAGACCTCGCCCGGCACCAGCGGCTGCGCTTCTACATGGGTGTGATAAGGACGATAGGGCCTGAACCGGGCTGGATCGAGCCAGCGGTGTGACGCGCGAAGCCAGCCCTGCGCGACCGGCGTGTGGGGATCGAGCGCGCCCTGAAACACCACCTCTTCGCCGCTCGGATCGAATACTCGAAACATCAGGAACAGGTACGCATCCGCTGAATGCAACTTTTCCTCCGAAGCCTTGCACATGACCCGCGATGTACCTAGGGCTTTTGTCGGTTCGTTAGCTATCGGAAAGTCATCGCGTTTCCGCAACAGCGCGAAGCCGCTCGACTTCCATCATAATTGCGGTCTAGATCAAGATTTCACGTGCCACACGACGGCAGTCCATTTCGAAATCGAGATCGACGACCGGCGGACGAGCAAAATGCCAGGTCAGCCCCGAGCGTGCCGCGCCACGTGGCACGATTTCGTCTGCGAGTGCGGGATAGAAATCGCAAACCGAATAGATTTGTGTCGCGGTCGTGTCTTTCCACACGTGACCAAAGGCAGCAAGCCGCCGCTCCATCGATCCGACGGTCGCCTTGGCCTTGTCGCGAATTGCTTCAGGACCGACCTCACGGTAGCGGACGATCCGTTCCGGATAGCTGCCCGCGCCATCACGCGCTTCTGCGCCGCCCGCAATGACGAAGGTCGACATTGACTGTTGCTTCGGTCGTGTAAAGGAAAAAGCATAAAAAGAAGGCTCCGCCGGCGGAGCGACCTCCGGGCATACGTTGCTTCGGGCGACCGGATTTTTCTCGCCGTCAAATATGCCCCATTCTGAGAGCGTCTTTACATAGTGCTCATTGAATTTGCGAAATCCCGTTTCATCTACCACAGCTGGAGAACGCAGTTCACAAGCACAAAAAGCAGTCAGTGGCCTACCAGCGGCGCGTATGTAATCCGCAATGCGCGCAAAACCTTCCGCTAACGGCAGCAAGGTGTCGAAACGAACCCGCTCGATCTCAAAACCGGCTTGCGCGGCAACACCGCTCGAATATTGAAAAACCGCCGGGATATACCGGTAATCTCCTGCTGGAAAATCTTGCGTCATCTGCCCACACTCCGGTCGGTGCTTGCTTAATCGAACAACATCTCTGCGTATCGCATCATCGAGCTGCCGAACCTCCTCAAATTTCGATGACGCGCTCGACGTGCACGCGACGACAATCCATCTCGTATTCCAGGTTGAGCACGGGCGGGCGATTGAAATGCCAAGTCACGCCATTGCGGAACACGCCACGCTTGCCGAGTTCGCTCTCCAACAGCGAATAGACGTCCTGAACGGTGTAGAGTTGCGCCGCGGTGGTCTGGTCCCAGGTGCCGGAAAACGCGCTCATGCGGCGCTCCATCTCGTCGAGCACCCATTTGGCTTTTTCCAGCATGCCGGACGGGGTGACATCGCCAAGACGAACGGTGTTGTCGCGGTAGTCACCCTTGCCTTCCGCCGACTCGCCGCTGCCGGCGACGACGAATGACGCCGGCGCGTCGGCCGCGACTGTGGTGAAGGTGAAGGCGTGGAAACCGGGCTCGGATGGCGGGTCGATCTTCGGGCACACATTGCTGCGCGCGATCGGATTGACGCCGTCCTTCATGATGCCCCATTCGATCAGGGTCTTGATGTAGATATCGTTGAAGTCCTTGAAACCCTGTTCGGTGAACGGCGCCGGCGAGCGCAGCTCGCAGGCCGCGAACGACGTCAGCGGACGGCCAGCCTTCCGAATGATCTCCGCGATCATCTCGAAGCCCTGCTTCAGCGGGACGACCTTCGAGAAACGCACGCGCTCCATCGCGTAGCCGGGCAGCGCGCCTACTCCGCAGGAATACTGGCTGACGCCGGGCATGAAACGGTAGCCGCTGTTGGCTGCTTCGACGGTCTCAATCATGTTGGCCTCCTCGGATGAGTAACGGTTAGTCTTCGAGGACGCCGAGATAGGCGTCACGGATGATCGGATCGGCCAGCAGTTCAGCGCCCTGCCCGGTGCGCACGATGCGGCCCATATCCATGATGTAGGCGGAATGGCAGAGGTCGAGCGCCGTGGTGACGTCCTGCTCGACCAGCAGGATCGACATGCCCTCGGCGTTCAGCGTGCGCAATGCCGCGACCAGTTGCTCGACCAGCAGCGGCGACAGGCCGAGCGAGAGTTCGTCGATCATCAACAGCCGCGGCGCGCTCATCAGCCCGCGGCCGATGGCGCACATCTGCTGCTCGCCGCCGGACAGCGTTGCGGCGGCCTGGTTGCGGCGCTCGCGCAGCTTGGGGAACGTGGTGTAGACGCGGTCAAGGTCGCGGGCGATCTCCGCGCGGGTGACCGAACGCGAATAGGCGCCCATCAGCAGATTGTCCTCGATGCTCATGGCACCGAATAGCCGGCGGCCTTCCGGGACGTGAACGATGCCATGCGCCAGGATCCGCGCTGCGGTTGCGGTGGACAGATCCTCGCCATCGGAAAGGTATTTGCCGGACTGGATCGGGATCAGGCCGGACAGCGCGCGCATCAAAGTCGTCTTGCCGGCGCCGTTGGAGCCGATCAGCGCGGTGATCTCGCCGGCGCGCACTCCCATGTCGATGCCCCACAGCACATGAATCTCGCCGTAACCGGCGCGGACCTGATTCAATTCGAGGATCAGGGGACTATCCACGGGCAGCGTTCCGTTTTGCATATTGCTGGCCGAGATAGGCGTCGATCACGGCGGGATTCTTGACGACGTCGCGCGGCTGGCCGTCAGCGATCAGTTGACCGTTATGCAGCACGACTATGCGGGTGCAGACGTTGAGCACCACCTTCATCAGATGCTCGATCATCACGATGGTGATGCCCGATGCCGCAAGCTGATGGATCAGCTTCGTCGCCCGCTCGACCTCGGCGCTGTTGAGACCGGCATTGACCTCGTCGAGAAACAGCAGCTTCGGCTTCATCGCCAGAGCCTTGGCGAGTTCGAGCCGCTTGCGCATCGCCAAAGTCAGCGTCGCCGCTGACTGGTCGGCCTGCACTTCCAGGCCGACAAAGGCGAGATGCGCACGGGCTGCCTCGCGGGCCGATTTCAGGCTCTCGCCGGGCCGCGAGAACAAGGCCGCGGCGGCGACATTGTCGAGCGCGGTGAATTCGGCGAACGGCTGCACGATCTGGAAGGTGCGCGACAGGCCGAGCCGCGCCGCCTGGTAGGTCTTGATCCGCGTGATGTCACGGCCATCGAAGGTGACGATTCCCGAACTGGCCGGCGTGACGCCGCAGATGGTGTTGACCAGCGTGGTCTTGCCGGCGCCGTTGGGGCCGATCAGGCCGAGCACCTCGCCCTTGCTGACGGAGATCGAGACGTCGCTCAGCGCCTTCAGCCCGCTGAAGTTTCGCGAGACGTTGCTCAAGTGCAGGATTTCGTGGGGCAGCTCAGACATTTTTGGTTCTCCACCAAAACATGCCCCGCCGCAGCGAGATCAGGCCATGTGGCAGGAACAGCAGCAGCATGATGATCAGCACGCCGAGCACGCCGGAATGGATCTGGATGTAGTTGCGCCAGACTACTTCCTCCAGCCCGAGATAGAGGAACGCGCCGCACACCACGCCGAGAGGCGAACCCAGCCCGCCCATCAGCGCCATTACGATCGGCTTTACGGAATACAGGATGTCGAACACGTCGGACGGATCGATGTAATGCACCCAGGCAGCATAGATACCGCCAGCGGCGCCGACAAAGCAGGCCGAAAGGCCGAACGCGATGCTCTTGTAGAGCGTGGCATTAAGGCCGACCATATTGGACGCCGTCTCGTTCTGCCGGATGCAGCTCAGGCCGAAACCGAGCTTGGAGGCGGAGACGATGATCACCACCAAAGCGGTGAGCACCAGCAGGCCCCACATCACGTAGAAGAAGAACGTCGCGTCGGCGAGTATGCCGGAGCCGGAGGTCAGCGGAATGTTCAGCCCCATGCCGCCGCCGGTCAGGTCGGTGGCGTTGTTGACCAGTTCGCGGAACACTTCGACCAAAGAGAGGCTGGCAATGGCGAAGTAATGCCCTCGAAGCCGCAGCAGCACGGCGCCGAGCGCCGCGGCCAGCAGGAACGACGCCACCAGCGTGCCGGCCAGCGCGGCCGTCAGCGGTACGCCCTTGTTGAGCAGGATGCCGGTCGCATAGGCGCCAAGGCCGAAGAACGCAGCGGTGGCGAACGATGGATAGCCCGCGAAGCCGCCGACGATATTCCACGACAGCGCGAACACCGCATACATGCAGGCGATGGTGCCGAGCCGCAAAGCATAGGCGCCACCGAACAGCGGCAGTGACGCGACGCAGGCGATCAGAAGCAGCAGCGCGATATTGACCCGCGTCATTCGAAACCCTTTCGGCCAAGCAGGCCCTGCGGGCGAACGACGAGGAAGACGATCAGCAAAACGAAGGACAGCGTGGTCGCATGCGCCGGGCCGAGATAGACCGAGCCGATGCCCTCCACCAGCGCCAGCAGCAATCCGCCGGCCAGCGCGCCGGACACCGAGCCAAGCCCGCCGAGTACGCAGACTACAAACGCCTTGCCGAGATAGGCCGACGACGTCAGTGGCGAGATCGGGAAGATCAGCGCCATCAAGACACCGGCGCAACCAGCCAGCGCCGCGCCGAGCCCGAAGGCGATGGCGTAGATCGATTTGACGTCGACGCCCATCAGCACCGCGGCGTCACGGTCGAGCCGGACAGCGACGATGGCGCGGCCGACCTTGGAACGGCGCAGCAGCAGATACAGCAGCCCGGTCAACGCCAGCGCCGACGCCGTGGCGATCAGGCGATCGACCGGCACGACGACATCAAACAAGGAGATCGAGCCGGTCGGCGGGTTGAGCGTCAATTTGCGATAGTCCGCCTTGAAATAATAGATCATCGCATTGTTGAGGATCAGGTCGAGGCCGAAGGTCAGGGTCAACGTCACCAGCACCGGCGCAGAGATTACACGGTTGAGCAGCAGGCGCTGCAGCAGATAGCCGAAGGCGAAGAATAAAGGGGCTGCGAACAGCAGCGCGTACCACGGCGTGACGCCTGCCCATTGATAGGCGCCCCACGCCAGATAGGCGCCGAGCACGATGAACGAGCCGTGGATCAGGTTGATGACGTTGAGCACGCCCCAAACGAGGGAGAAACCGATCGCGATACAGGCATAGAGGCAGCCCAGCACCAAAGCATTGATCAGGACCTGGACTGCTAGCATGTCGATTCCTCAGGGCGAATTCGGCGCTTAGTTAACGCCGAGCTTCAGTTCGCCCTGCTTGATGGCGGCGGGAAAGAGCACGACCGGCTTGGCATCTTGGATCTGGAAGACCGGCGGCTCGAGCGAGTTGATCTGGCCGTTGGCGCCAAACTTGACCGGGCCGTAAAAGGTCAGCACGTCCATCTTGGCGAGCTCTTCGCGGACCTTTTCGCGGTCCAGCGAGCCGGCCTTTTCGATCGCCATCTGGAACAGCGCGCCGCAGACGGCGGCCGAAGCATGGGCGTAATCCGGTTCGAGATTGTACTTGGCCTTGAACAGCTTCACAAAGTTGGAGGTGGTGCCGAAAATGTCCTTGCCGTCATACTTCTCGGCCGGGTGCCACCACGAAGCGCTGGTAATATTCTCGCCGCTCTTGCCGGCCGCATCGATGAATTCCTGGTAGGCGGGGCCGGCAATCATAGTGGTGACCACCGATTTGATCTGCTGGTCCACCATCTGCTTGCGGATCAAGAGCAGGTCGTTGGTGTAGCCGGTGATGAAGATCCACTGCGGCGCCAGCGACTTGATTTGCGACAGCGTCGCGGAGTGATCGAGCGTGTTGATGGCGTATTTCTCGAAATAGACGACTTCAAGCCCATTGGCCTTGGCGGATTTCTCCATCTCCTGCGCGATCGCCAGCGGGAACAAATCGTTGCGCGCCAGGATCGCTACCTTCTTTACGTCGGCAGCCTTTGCCTTGATGATCTGCGTCAACGGCGTAGTCAACGTGTCGTTCGGGGTAAAGGTGCCGAACAGGTACTTGTAGTTCTGGTCATAGACCTGCGATGAAGACGCGGAGGCCGCCAGCGTCGGCATCTTGTATTTTTCGGAGATCGTGCTGGCGGCTTTCGCCGCGCCCGAGCCGAACGGGCCGAACATGAAGTTGATATTGTCCTGGGTGATCATCTGCTCGGTGGCCTGCACCGAACGGGGCGTGTTGGACTGGTAGTCCGAGTAAACGATCTCGACCTTGTATTTCTTGCCGCCGACATTGATTCCGCCGGCCTTGTTGGCCTCCTCGGCCCACAGATTGTAGCCCTGCTGCTGCTTGACGGCTTCCGGCGCCAGCGGCCCGGTGATCGGCAACGGCGCGCCGAAGCGGATGACGTCTTGGCCGGACGCCAGAGATGAAACGCCGAAGCTGGCAATCGCCAGCAGAAGCGAGCAAGAGATGCGAGCGAGCCGGGGACGATACATCCATAATCTCCATCAGGGACGGGTGGGCGTTTCTGGCAGAAGCATGGCAAATCCAGCTTTCGAATAAAAGCATTGAATTTCGATGCAACAGACCTGAAAATCAGTACGCTAACCAGGCGCTGCCGGATCGTTGGGCAGCCAAACAAAGGCATCGCCCATGATCGAATCCACCGCCGTGCGCTATTTCCGGATGGTGACCGAATGTGGCTCGGTCAAGCAGGCGGCCGCGTCGCTGCGAATCGCGCCTTCAGCCATCAGCCGGCAGGTGCAAGGGCTCGAGGAAGAACTATCGGTGAAGCTGTTCGAGCGCGGCGCCCGCGGCATGAACCTGACCGATGCCGGCCACGTGCTGTATCGCTACGCCGTCGAGAACCGCACCCAGCTCGACGGTCTGCGCAGCCGGGTTGAGAAATTCGACTCGCTGCGCCGCGGCCAGGTCAAGATCGCCACCGTCGAGGGCATGCTCGCGAGCTTTCTGCCGGATTTCTTCATCGAACTGTCCCGCGACTATCCGGGAATTTCGATTTCCGTCACCGCGGTCGGGTCTCGGGATGTCGCGGAGATGGTCAGCCAGAACGAGGTAGATCTGGGCCTGATCTTCGGCCGCGCGCCGCGGCGCGACCTTATCGAACTGGCGCGGATGCGACAGCCGGTGCATCTGATCGTCGCGCCGGATCATCCGATGGCAGACAAGACGTCGTGCATGGTGAAGGATTTGGCGGGGCTGCGCGTGGTGGTGCCCGATCCGTCGTTCGGCATCCGGCAGGAGCTCGACAAAGCCTGTGCCCAGGCCCGTGTTCATCTCGAGGTGCGCAACGAGACGAATTCTCTGGCCTTTGCGCAGACCATCGTGGCGCGCACCGAACTCGCGACATTCCTGCCGCGCGACACAGCGATGCCCTCGATCAACGCCGGCACGCTGGTCGCCGTGCCACTGCGCGACAGGCGACTTGAAGCTACGCAGGTGACGCTGGTGCAACTCGCCGCCCGCAACGCCTCACCGTCCACGCGTCTGGTAGCGGAACGCCTGATTCAGACAATGAAAGAAGCAGAAGACTGATCGAGCCTGCATCATCTCTCTGCAATATGTTTATGCAGTGTTGCAAGCTTCGCGCTATCATAGGTCGCTCAGATCAGGCGTCACGACTGCAATGCTTATAAAGCGCGGTCGCCATCGTCGTGAATAACCTAGGGTCAGAAGCGGCCCTCCAGAGTTATTCTTGACCAATTCTCTTTTGCAGTCGCTTCTTCTTGTTTCTTAGGAAAGAGATCATCTGAGATTGATCGGTCTCCGTCAGCAAAGCGCACAAGGGAGCGCAAATGAAGCCAGAGCGCCCTGCTCAAAATGCCTGCCCAGTCTGGAATCACGGCACGACAGACACGGCGAAGTTCATAGACGGCGAGCTCGGACGAGCGGGCTCGAGAGTTCTGTTCGATCGGGGCCAGTGATCAATCCTGGAATACTTCGGTGCGGCGCTTGCGGATGGAAGGCATCACGATCGAAATCAGCAACGTTGCCGAGATCACCAGCAGCACCATGCTGATTGGACGCTGCAGGAAGATCAAGGGATCGCCATGCGAGGTGATCAGGCTGCGTCGGAAATTCTCTTCCACCATCGGCCCCAACACGAAGCCCATCAACAACGGTGCGGGCTCCGCATCGAGCTTGCGCAGCACGTAGCCGAGCAGTGTGAACCCGACCGTCATGTAAACGTCAAAACTAGAATTGTTCACCGAATAGACGCCGATCGCGCAGATCACAGCGATAACCAGGTAAAGGATGCGATACGGCACGTTGAGCAGCCGCACCCAGATCCCGATCATTGGCAGGTTGATGATCACCAGCATCGCATTGCCGAGGAACATGCTGGCGATCAGCCCCCAGAATAGATCCGGCTGCCGCGAGATGATCATCGGGCCAGGCGCAATGCCGTGCAGCGTCAGTGCGCCAACCATCAAAGCCATCGTCGCGCTAGTCGGAATGCCCATCGTCAACAAGGGCACAAACGAGGTTTGTGCCGCGGCATTGTTGGCGGATTCCGGCCCGGCGACACCTTCGATCGCGCCGTTGCCGAACCGCGAGGGATCCTTGGCTAGTCTCTTTTCCAGTGCGTAGGCGGAGAACGACGCAATGGTGGCACCGCCGCCGGGCAGAATGCCGAAGATGGTGCCTATCAGCGTGCCTCTCGTCACGGCTCCCCACGCACCTCGCAGCACCTTCAAGGACGGCCAGATACTGTCGATCTTGGAATGGTTGACGATCCGGGTCGACACTTGTTCAAGATTCGAGATCACCTCGGCGGCGCCGAACAGCCCCATTACCAACGCGACAAAGTTGATGCCGTCGGACAATTCAATCAGTCCGAAAGTCATGCGTGCCTCGCCGGTGTTGAGGTCCATGCCGACCATGCCGAGCAGCAAGCCAAGGAAAATCATCGACACCGCGCGGAATGCCGATCCGTTCGCCAACACCACCGCCGACACCAGTCCTAGCACCATCAGCGAGAAGTAATCTGGCGAGGCAAATTTTTGCGTCATCAATGCCAGCGGCGGTCCGAGTAATGCGATCACCAGCGTTCCGAAGCAGCCGGCAATGAATGAGCCGATCGCGGCGATCGCCAGCGCCTCGCCCGCGCGGCCCTGCTGCGCCATCTTGTAGCCGTCGATCGCGGTGACCACGGACGTCGACTCGCCGGGAATGTTGACGAGAATCGCCGTCGTCGAGCCGCCATATTGCGCGCCGTAGTAGATGCCGGACAGCATGATGATCGCGGCGAGCGGATCAAGCGCGTAGGTCGCCGGCAGCAGCAATGAGATGGTCGCTACCGGCCCCAGCCCCGGCAGCACTCCGATCAGTGTGCCGCAGACGGCGCCGATCAGACAAAAGAACAGGTTCATTGGTGTTGCGGCAACGGCAAAGCCGTGACCGAGCAGCGAGAAAACATCCATCATGGCAGCAGTCCTACCGGAATCTTGAGAAGCCAGACGAACACCACGGTACAGGCCGCCGCCAGCACGATGCCGGTGATGATGCTCTGGCGCGCGACGGCTTCACACGAGGCAAAATGCGCGATCGCCACCTGCGCCAAGATGGCCAAGATTAATCCGGCGCGCTCAACTAACATGCCGAACGCCGCAAACGACAGCAGGATGAAAAACATTGGCCGCAGATGAAATATGCCGACCGGTAGGCCATCCACCAGCATGCCCTTCACCACCAGACACCCCCCCATGCCGAGTAGCACCAGAGCGAGGCCGAGCGGAAAATAGCCCGGCCCCATCTGCAGCACGGTGCCGATCGCCAGCGTGCGGATATACAGCAGCGCTACGCCGGCGACCGCGACAAGCAGAAGTCCAGAATAGAAGTCGATATTGCCGCGCCAGCTGAGCGATTTCATCATGATATCCCGTGGTCGAAGTCACTCGCCCTGACGCGTCAGCTCAGGTCTTTTTTTCTGCGATTTCCTTGAGCAGCACCCGCCAGGTCTCGACCTCACTGGCGATCTGGGTCTTGAACTCCGCGGGCGTGGTAAATACGGTGGATGCGCCGGCGACTGCCATGCTCTTTTTCACTTCGGGATCGGCCGCCATCTTCTTCAGTGTGTCAGAAATCTTGGCAACGATGGCATCCGGCGTGCTAGCCGGGGCCATGATTGCATTCCAGGATTCTACGGCGTAGCCCGGCACGACGGTGCCCGCGACGGTCGGCAGCTTCGGCGCGAATTCGCTCGGGCCGGCCGAGGTCACAGCCAGAGCGCGGACGGTGTTACCTTCCATCTGCGGCAGTGCATCGGTCATGTTGGTGAAAGCGAGATTGACCTCACCGGACACCACCGCCGCCGTCGCCGGTGCGCCGCCTTTAAACGGAACGTGGGTCATCTTGGTGCCAGTGCGCACCTCGAACAGCGCCACCGAGAAATACATCAGGCCGCCGGCGCCACTCGATCCATAGCTCAGCTTGCCGGGATTGGCCTTGGCATAAGCAACCAGCTCCGCCATCGAATTGATTGGCAGCGACGGGTTGACGATCACAGTCTGCGGAATGGTGCTGACGATGCTGATTGGCTTAAAACTGGTGAGCGGATCGTAGGATGTGGTCTGCGCCACCGGTGCTATCGAGATGGCGCCGACGCTGCAGACGCACAGCGTGTAGCCGTCGCCGGGAGATTTTGAGACGAGGTCGGAACCGACAATACCGCCGCCGCCGGGGCGGTTATCGACGATCACCGTTTGGCCGAGCGCCTTCTCGAGGTAACGCGCGGTGATGCGACCTACCGAATCCGTGTAACCGCCGGGCGCATAGGGCACCACCAGCTTGATCGCCTTAGCCGGCCATTCCTGCGCCGACGCGGTTGTCCCTACCAGAGCGGACGCAACCATTAGTGCCGCTGCGATCAGTCGCTTCATCTGTATGTCCTCGCAAGAATGAAAATGGAATGTGGCTGCGCCGCACTACGCAATGTTCGTTCCCACCAGCCCAAGGGCGAGCGTTGCCACGTGGTCACCAGGCGTGAATTGGCTGAGCTCGATCGCGGTCGGCGCAAATTCGACGCGACGGAACTTGTCCTGATCCTCGAACGGCACGGTCGCGTCGATACCGAGCTTAGTGCGTATGCCGTCCTTGCTGACCCGGACATATTCGTGGCCGCGCGCCCCCGGGATCAAGATCAGATCCGAGGACGCCTCCATCCGCGTCGCCAGGGCATATTCGACATCCATCG
The DNA here is from genome assembly GCF_028290495.1 of Tardiphaga sp. Classification (GTDB taxonomy): domain Bacteria; phylum Pseudomonadota; class Alphaproteobacteria; order Rhizobiales; family Xanthobacteraceae; genus Tardiphaga. The sequence continues at coordinate 2,678 of NZ_JAQGJT010000027.1, read as the reverse complement.
GATCACGGATATCGATGTCGTGGTCGACGACGATGATGAGATCGAGATCTTTCAGCGCGCCGAACGCTGCCAACATCGCGTTGCGCTGCAGGCCGTTGTGCTGCTTGCCCTGTTTCTTCACCTGGATCACCGCATGAAACCGATGCAGGCCGCCGGAGGTCATCTCCGCATCGATGACGATCGGGATCGCCGATTGCAGCACCTTCAGCAGGCTGGCTTCCAGCACGTACTTACGCAGAATGATCGTCTCGCGGCCGAAGCCGTTGATGACATGATAGATCGGGCGCAGCCGATGGGTGACGGCCGTGATCTTCAGGATAGGCGCGTCGGCGGCCGGCGCGGCGAAGCCAATGAACTCGCCGAACGGACCTTCCGGCGCCACGTCGTCAACCAGGATCTCGCCTTCGAGAACGAACTCACTCTCCGCCGGCACCAGCAAATCCTGCGACACGGCCTTGGTGACCTTCAGCGGTGCCCCGGCGAGGCCGCCGGCGACGGCCAGTTCGTCAGCGCTTTCCGGCATCTGCGAGCCCATCGTGGCCGCCGTGAAATGCAACGCAAGGTCGGTGCCGATACAGACGGCCACGGGCAGCGACTTCTTGCCGGTGGCCTTGGCGCGATCGAAGGCGGCGCGCAGGTGACGCCCGAAATCGAGCTTGATCGCCACCCTATCGGGCCCGAGCAGCTGCAGGCGATGATAGGAGGCGTTATAAACCCCCGTGACGGGATCCTTGACCACGACAATACCGGCCGTGATGTAGCGGCCGGCGTCGCCCGGCGCATGAAACAGCGCGGGAAACAGTTTCGTGATATCGAAGCCGGTCTTCAGCACGACTTCCTGCACGGGGGCGTTGGTCACGACTTCCGGCGGAAGCGGACCGCCCATCGCGCGCTGTACCAGGCCGCGAATACCGTTGAAGTCGAGACCGAATGCCGCTTCGCAGTTCTCCTTCGAGCTCAGCAAATTTCCCACGATCGGGATCTCGGTGCCCTTGACCTTGGGAAACAGCAGGGCTTGCTTGCCATCATGCTTCTTCAGGATCGCCGCGATCTCGAGATGCGAGTCTGCCATTTTCTCATAGGTGAGGATCCGATCGCTTTTGGCCATGCGCGCCAGCGCCGATCGGAAGCGGGTATCGAGGATCTGCTGTGACATTACGCCTGCTTCCTGACTATACTATATACGTTAGCTATTGATCAAAGTTAGTCAAGCCTGCATGGCGGGCATGCCCTGAGCAATTGAGTGGCATCACGCAGAGATTCGCCGAACCACCGCGGCAATCTCGTCGATTGTCGCACCGACCTCGACGATCGCCTGCCCATCGCGACGCTCCATGGCGAACCGGACAACGTCGCGAAGTACCGAATGAAGGTCGTCGATCGCGACCGCAGATGACACCGCGGCTTTGCACTGCAGCCAATCCGCCAGCAGGTCGTTCTCCAACCGCTCGGCGGCCAGTTCGCTCACCTTGATCTGCGACCGTAATTTCTCGGCGCCCGGACTCGGGGCCGGCGCGGGCCCCGACTTCAGGGCGACCCGCAAGGCCCGCAGCGGCTGCACCACGCGCTCGCGCCACGGCCGGCAGACCGCATCCATTTGCTGGACGTCCAGCGGCGAAACGACGACGCCGCAACGCGCCGCCGCAAAGGCGGCGACCAGCAGCATCATGACGTCGACGCCGGCCTCCGCCTGCAGTCTGAGACAGGCCGCCCCGACGCCGGGCTCGGCGTAGACCTGCAAGGCGAACGCCCAGCTTTCCGCTGCGAGATCGCGCTTTGCCCCGCTCATCGGCGAGAGGTCCTGTTTCCCGGCGACGCAGTCACGGCAGATCCTTCGCCTTGGCGAGCGCGAGGCCTTCCCAGCGATGGACGGCGTCGGTCGGGATGTCGAACAGGTCGAGCACGCGCCCCAGCGTATGGTCGACCATCTGTTCGAGACTTTGCGGTCGGGCGTAGAAGGCCGGCACCGGCGGATAGACAATCGCGCCGATCTCGGTGGCGGCCGCCATCGCGCGTAAGTGGCCGAGATGGAGCGGCGCTTCGCGCACCATCAGCACCAGGCGCCGGCGCTCCTTCAGGACAACGTCGGCGGCGCGCGTCGTCAGCGACGAGGTCACGCCGGTCGCGATCTCAGACAGACTGCGCATCGAACACGGCGCGATCACCATGCCGAGCGTGCGAAACGATCCGCTGGAAATCGTGGCGCCGATATTGTCGGCCTGGTGCACGACATCCGCCAGATCGGTAACGTCGGACACTTTGAGGTCCAGTTCCTGCGTCAGCGCGATCTTCGCCGACCGGCTCATCACCAGATGGGTCTCGATCGCCGTCGGCTGCAGCATCTGCAGCAGCCGGACGCCGTAGACCGAGCCCGACGCTCCGGTGATGCCGACGATCAGGCGCTGCGGCGTGGGGTCACGCGGGATCAAAATAATGGACCTCCATCAGCAGGCAGCCGTTCACCGACTTGAACGGGCCGTGGAACGCGCCGGGCGGACGGCAGGCATAGGTGAACGGCGCGAACGATTCGCCGCCATTGCCCTGCTCGTCATTGCCGACGATCAGGTCGCCGGAGAACAGGAACACTTCTTCCCAGTAGAGATGCACGAACGGCGTGGTGGTGTAGACGCCCGGCTCGAAGCGCAGGATGCGGGTGCGGCTGCCGCGGTTGTTCACCT
>NZ_JAQGJT010000018.1 GCF_028290495.1 Tardiphaga sp. | reverse complement strand
TCGCTTCGCTCGCAATGACGACCGAGACGCCTCAGACTTTCTTCACCTCGACCTCGAGGAACACGATTTCCTTGTCGGTCTCGTTGAGCACGTCATGCTCGACGCCGGCCTTGCGGAAATAGGACTTGCCGGTGGTGATCGGCGCCTGCGAGCGGGTTCCGTCCGGCGCGACGATGGTCATCACGCTGGTGGTGATCGGCACGATCACATAGTCCATGCCATGGGTGTGGTGTCCGGTCGCTGCCCCCGGTGCGAGCCGCCATTCGGTGACGCGAACTTCGGGGGTGTCCTGCTGGACGTCTGATTGGGCAGCGAGCATCGTTGGTCGTCCTTCGATCGTTACGGCACAAATACCGTCAAGAGAAATACCGCAAACACCAGCAGATGCACCATCCCGAACAGGATATTCGTCACACCCGTGCCGAATGTCAGCATGCTCAAAATGAATGTCATCACCAGCAACACCATCTCGCCGGGCGCAAGTCCCAGCACCAGCGGCTTGCCGAGGAGATAGGCTGCCAGCGCCACTGCCGGTATCGTGAGACTGATCGTGGCGAGTGCCGAGCCGAGCGAGAGATTGATGCTCTTCTGCAACTGGTTGTGGCGCGCTGCAGAGATCGCCGCAACACTCTCAGGTAGCAGCACCAGAAGTGCAACGACAATACCGGAGAATGCCGGAGGCGCGCCGATGGCCGCCGCACCAGCATCCACCACCACCGAAAATGATTTCGCCAGCAGCACCACCGCCACCAGCGACAACACCAGCAGCACGGCGCTGATCACGATGATACGCGGCGTCGCATGACTCTCGCCATCGTCTTCACCGGTAATAAAGTAATCACGGTGCAGCACCGTCTGCGTGTAGAGGAACAGGCCATACAGCATCAGCGTGACGGCGCTGACGAAGGCGAGTTGCAGTCCCGAAAACAACGGCCCGGGCGTGGTCAGCGTGTAATTCGGCATAATCAGCGTGATCGTGGAGAGCACGATCAGCACGCTGAGATAGACCTTCGATCCCGAGACCTGGAATTCCTGCTCGGCATAACGCAGCCCGCCGGCCAGGATGCAGAGCCCGACCAGACCGTTGCAGACGATCATCACCACGGCGAACACCGTGTCGCGCGCCAACGTCGGAACCGCCTTGTCGCCCAGCATGATGGTGGCGATGACGGCGACCTCGATGATGATCACCGACAGCGTCAGCAGCAGCGTGCCATAGGGCTCGCCGATCTTGTGCGCGATCACCTCGGCGTGATGGACCGCGGCGAACACCGTGCCGAACAGAATGACGAGCAACACGGCCGCGAATACCAGCCCGGACGCCGACGGCGTGAAGGACAGACCGAGCCCTGCGCTGACGGCGACAAACACCACGGCCAGCGCGGGGAACATCCAGGACGATTTCGGCACGCGCTGGGCTGGCATCAAACAGGTGTCCTGGAACTGGTTCTGGAAAGGGCAAATGGATTCGGCGCGAAGGCTTCCCCGACCAACGCTGCTCCGGTGCGATCGATAGCGCGGCTGCAACGGCCCGGCTCGTCAAGCCGCAAACAGGGCGTATAGTCGGGCATCACCCAAGGTGAGCTTGCAAGAAAACAGGAGAGGAAGCGAGATGTTTTCACACGTAATGATCGGCACCAACGATCTCGACGCCGCGAAGTCGTTCTACGACGGACTGCTCGGTACACTCGGCGTATCGCCCGGCGTGGTTGACCGGCACAGGGTCTTCTATCGCACCAAGACCGGCACCTTTTCGGTATCGAAGCCGATCGACGGCAATCCGGCAACGCCGGCCAATGGCGGCACGATCGGTTTTGCCGCCAATTCGGTGGAAGAGGCCGACGCCTGGCACGCGACCGGCATCGCCAATGGCGCCACGACCTGCGAGGAGCCACCCGGCATCCGTGATGGCAGCGCGAAATTGTACCTCGCTTACCTCAGGGATCCCGACGGCAACAAGCTCTGCGCGCTGTATCGCCTCCCGAAAGAGCCTGTCGCGTAAACTAGCGGCCAAAACAAAACGCCCGGCTGTGCAGCCGGGCGTTTTCGTGAAGTCCGTCGGCCGGCGGCCTACATCGCCTTGACGATGTTCTCGGTCATCTTCTTGGCGTCGCCGAGCAGCATCATGGTGTTGTCGCGGTAGAACAGCGGGTTGTCGATGCCGGCATAGCCGGACGCCAGCGAGCGCTTGATGAACATCACGGTGCCGGCCTTCCAGACCTGCAGCACCGGCATGCCATAGATCGGCGAGGTCTTGTCGTCCTCGGCAGCAGGGTTGGTCACGTCGTTGGCGCCGATCACGAAGGCGACATCGGCCTGGGCGAATTCCGAGTTGATGTCCTCAAGTTCGAACACCTCGTCGTAAGGCACGTTGGCTTCGGCCAGCAGCACGTTCATGTGGCCGGGCATGCGGCCCGCCACCGGATGAATCGCGTACTTCACCTCGACGCCCTCGGCCTTCAGCTTGTCGGCCAGTTCGCGCAGCGCGTGCTGCGCCTGGGCCACCGCCATGCCGTAGCCGGGCACGATGATGACCTTCTGCGCGTTCTTCATAATGAAGGCCGCGTCATCCGCCGAACCGAGCTTGACCGGGCGCACTTCGCCGCCAGCGCCCGCACCGGCCGCCGCGGTCTCGCCACCGAAACCGCCGAGGATCACCGAGATGAAGGAGCGGTTCATCGCGTGGCACATGATGTAGGACAGGATCGCACCGGACGAGCCGACCAGCGCGCCGGTGATGATCAGCGCCGAATTGCCCAGCGTGAAGCCGATGCCGGCCGCAGCCCAGCCGGAATAGGAGTTCAGCATCGAGATCACGACCGGCATGTCTGCGCCGCCGATCGGGATGATCAGCAGGGCACCGAGCGCCAACGCGATGATCACGATCAGCCAGAAGTCGAGCACGCTGCCGGTCTTGACCAGACCGACGATGAACACGACCAGCAGGATCGCCAGCACGATGTTGATGATATGGCGGAACGGCAGGATGATCGGCGAACCGCTCATGCGACCGGACAGTTTCGCGAACGCGATGACCGAGCCGGTGAAAGTCAGCGCGCCGATGGCGACGCCGAGCGACATTTCGACCAGGCTGGCGCCATGGATGTTGCCGGGGGTGCCGATGTCGAAGGCTTCCGGCGCATAGAACGCGCCGGCGGCGACCAGCACCGCGGCCATGCCGACCAGTGAGTGGAAGGCCGCGACCAGTTCGGGCATCGAGGTCATCGGCACGCGGCGGGCGATCACGGCACCAATGCCGCCGCCGATGCCGACACCGAGGATCACCAGCACCCAGCCGATGCCGTCCGCCGGTGGATGCGCCGCGAGCGTGGTGGCGACCGCAATGGCCATGCCGGCCATGCCCAGGAAATTGCCCTGTCGGCTGGAAGCGGGGCTGGACAGCCCGCGCAGCGACAGGATGAACAGGACGCCTGCAACGAGATACAGGACTGCAGCGAGATTGGCGTTCATCGGGCTGCCCTTACTTCTTTTTCTTCTGGTACATCGCCAGCATGCGCTGGGTGACCAGGAAGCCGCCAAAAATATTCACGGATGCAAAAATCAATGCGATGAAGCCGAAGCCCCGCGCCCAGATGCCGCCGCTGCCGACCAGCGTGACGCCGACCGCGAGCAGCGCACCGACCACGATCACCGAGGAGATCGCGTTGGTCACCGACATCAGCGGCGTATGCAATGCGGGGGTCACCGACCACACCACGAAATAGCCGACGAACACGGCAAGTACGAAGATGGAAAGCCGGAACACGAACGGATCGACGGCCTGTGCGATATGATCCATGGCGGCTTCCTCAGATGGCTTTGGGCTGGAAATTCGGATGGATGACGGCGCCGTCCCTGGTCAGGGCGGTGGCCTTGACCAGTTCGTCGTCCCAGTTCACCGCGAGCGCCTTGGTCGATTTGTCGACCAGCGTCTCGATGAAGGAGAACAGATTTCGCGCATACAGGCTCGAGGCCGAGGCGGGCACGCGGCCGGCGACGTTGGTGTAGCCAACGATCTTGACGCCACCCACGTTGGCCACTTCGCCGGGCTTGGCGCCCTCGATGTTGCCGCCGCGTTCGACCGCAAGATCGACCAGCACCGAACCGGGCTTCATCGACGCCACCATCTCGGCGGTGACCAGACGCGGCGCGGGCCGGCCAGGGATCAGCGCGGTGGTGATGATGATGTCCTGCTTCTTGATGTGCTCGGCGGTGAGCGCGGCCTGCTTGGCCTGGTACTCTTTCGACATTTCCTTGGCGTAGCCACCGGCGGTCTGCGCGTTCTTGAATTCCTCATCTTCCACGGCAAGGAATTTGGCACCGAGCGACTCGACTTGCTCCTTGGTCGCGGGTCGCACGTCGGTCGCCGTGACCACGGCGCCGAGTCGGCGCGCGGTGGCGATCGCCTGCAGGCCGGCGACGCCGACACCCATCACGAACACCTTCGCCGCAGGAATGGTGCCCGCTGCCGTCATCATCATCGGGAAGGCCCGGCCGAAGCTCTCGGCGGCCTCGATCACGGCGCGGTAGCCGGCAAGGTTGGCCTGCGACGACAGCACGTCCATCACCTGCGCGCGGGTGATACGCGGCATCAATTCCATCGCGAAGGCGGAAACGCCGGCATCGGCCATCGCCTTCAGCGCGGCATCGTTGCCATAGGGATCCATGATCGCGATCACCAGCGCGCCGCGCTTGTAGTTTGCAAGCTCCGAGGCCTCGGGGCGCTTCACCTTGATGACGATGTCGGCGTCCTGCATGGCATCGGCTTCGATGGTCGCGCCCATCGCGGTATAGTCCGAATCCAGCATGCCGGACTTCAAGCCGGCGCCCGGTTCGATGGCGACGTCGACGCCCAGCGCCTTGAACTTCTTCACCGTGTCGGGCGAGATCGCCACGCGCGGCTCAGAAGCATCGATTTCCTTGGCAACAGCAATTTTCATAGGGCCTCCGGCGGCGCAGGGCGCACGCGTGAGCAAATCAGGCGACGGCGCCGCCAGGCGGCGCTACCGGATGGATCAGGTCAGGAAAATGGCCATCAAGGCAACAATGGCGACGACGCCGATGGTGCCGTACTTCACCAGGGCGATGAACCCCTCATAGGTCTGCTCATGGGCGGGATAGTCGTTGCCGTCGGCAGTGGTGTAGGCAATTTCGCTATGATCTGACATCAACGTCTCCAGCCGGTATGCTTTTGTTGCCTTGGAATTAGCGCAATCGGTGCGGGAGAGCAACGGCGTAGGGAAATCCGCACCGCTTCCCATGCCGCAGCGCACCAAGCCGGCCGGTTTACACCCCCGTCCCCGGCACCGGAGCGAGCGGCTTTACGGGCAGGCCCAGTATTTCGCGCACCGCGCGGACCGTCGCCACGCTGTCATCCGCAAACTTGACGGAGACATGTTTCCTCCCACTGACCGCTACGACGACGTCATCGTTCCCCGACAAAAAGCCGTGGGTCATGTGAAAGCCGAGCGCACGATAGACTTCAAATTGCTCCTCGCTGAAGAACTGATCCCCCGTGGTCTCGTGCGGGAAGGATGCATAGCGCCGTGCGTAGTCGCGAACGTAATCGTTCTCGTCGCCGGTCAGCGAGGACTTGATATAGACGAGATAGCCGGTCTGGCCGCCGCCGTAATCGATGATGCCGATCGCCACATGGGGGCCGCCCGAGCCAACCGGCGCCGGCGTCGGCGGCTTGCCTTCATTGCTCTTCATCCAGGCCTGCGTCTGCGCCTGGATCGGCTCCCAAGGCAGATTGAGACGGACGCCGAGATCGATGCGAGCGTAGCGCTGCAGCGTCACCAGCGATGGAAAATGCATCGCGGAATCGGCTTCGGCATCCACCGCGATGATCAGCCGGCAGCGCCGCCGCAGCAATTCGTAAATGCCGAGATTTTCGATATGACCGCCATCGGTGAGATAGACGGCGTCGCTGTTCTCATAGAGCCGCCCGGACAGTTCCTGCCAAAGATACAGGCTGGAATTGCGCAACACGAAACGGCGCCTGCGCGGCGCCGCGAGCCTCTCCGCGAGCGGTTTGGGGTTGGTCAGCCAGTAACCAAGGCGGATATTGAGAAGCGCCAGGGTCGGCGTCAGCGGGCGGATCGTGTTCGCGCCCATATTCGAGGAAGCCGCCGCGCCGGAGATCGCCATCGCGGTAGCTAGGTCGAGTTCCGGCGCCTTGTGCTCCATCGCGGCCGTCGGCGCGTAACCGGTCGCTTCACTGCCGATCCAGTCGCGCGAGAAAGAGAAGAAATCCGCATTGCGGCCACGGCGGTTGGCGTAGTCGGATCCCTGAATGTTCAGCGCGGCGTTGATCAGGTGATAGGGCGCATGGACGTCGGAAAGCTTGCTGAGCTTCATCATATCCAGTTCGGCGAAATCGCGGCCCTGGTCGCGGCTGGCCTCGTTGAAGGCAGGCTTCACCCCCATCCGCTTTTTGGGATCCGGATCGAACAGGAAGGCTTTGCCAAGCCGGTCGCGATAAAGCTGGTGAAGCGAATTGCTGTTCGGCAGCAGGAATTGCGACCCCAGCGCCAGTGCGATGACGATCGCCCAGTACAGCAGTTGCAGGTCGCGCGGCGAGCCGGGCGTCGCCTTGGCTGCGTCCGGCGGTGACTGCATCAGCCAGTTGGGAACATGATCGTAGGTCTTGCGCTGCGTCCATCCTTCCGGAATTTTCTGCTGTTGATCGCAGACCGGCTGCAAAACAGCGGCCCGTGCGGCTTTCGCCGTATCCTTCAGCGCGCCGCTATAGGCGAGGCCGGGCGCGGTCACCGTGACATTGGCCGCCACCGCTGCCGGCGGCGCGATTCGATCGACTTTCGGCGGATAAAAGCAGTCGTTGGCGATGCCCCAGAAGCACAGATAGAGGTAAGCGATCCATAACAGCAGCGGCAGTGCCAGCCCGCCGACCCAAACCGCAGCCCTGGTCAGATAGGCCGCCGCCATTGTCGTGGCGCTGGAGCCGGCAGTGACGCTCTTGAGCAAGCCGCCAAGTTGGCGCTGAAAGAACGTCACGACAGCGGCAACCGGCGCGGCGACCGCCGCCAATGTCTTCACCCAGCTCGTGAACAGGCCAAGGATCAGGCCCTGTGAATCGCCGGCATCGCTGTTGGCAATCTGGAACATGCCCTCAATGACGAAGGGCTGGAATTCCGCGAAGGCGATGGCAACGAATCCAACAATCAGGAACGAGCCGATCGCATCCAGTATGCGCAACCGCCGGATCTTCTCCAGATATCGGCCGGTCCCCCAGAAATAATACAAAAGCAGCAGCAGCGCTGCGGCAACGAGGGTCATGCCGAAATTGGATTTCAGATGGGAGCTGAGATCCAGACCGACCAGGTCGGCGGCAGCGAGGCGGCTACGGAATGGATTGCAGAAGATGGTGAAACTGGCGAGCACCAGCAACACCGGCAGCACCAGCGCGAAATTCGCGACCAGCCCGCGGACGATGATCGCCGCGGCGCTCAGCCCGTCACGAAACCCATTCGGGATCAAATAATTCGAGTAGTTACGGATGTGGCCGACGGCCGGCGTGTCGGAAATATCGTTGGCTTGCGGCGCAACGGCCCCGACACCTGCGTGCGGTGTCGCTGCGGCATTGCCGAACGGAAAGACTCCGCTGCCCGCCATGGCGGCCGTCAACGAGCAACCGATGTAGCCGCCGCCCGACACGGTCGAGAGGTAGTCGATCCGCTTGAGGAGATCGCCGTCATTCAGGGCTTGCAATACGCCAAGGCCGATCGCCGCGGAGCGCACGCCTCCACCCGACAGCGCAAGCCCCGTCACGTCCAGCGTCTGACCGGGACCTGGATGCCCGATCGGAGGCGGCGTTTCGACGCCGGACCCTGCGCGGCGACGCGCGATCGCCGCCAGTTCGATCGCGAGCACGGCGGCGTGCTTGTCGGCCCATCGGGAGTTATCGTCGGTATCTAACGACTTCGCCTGTGCACCGTTCGCCGTGTTCACCATGGCGGCCTCCACGCGCTTTCGCGCAGGATACGCAACCCTCGGTTGACTTCAAGCCGAAATGCAGGATCATTTCAGCCCATCGCCTCCAGTTCGTCGATCATCCCGGAGATCACCGACAGGCCGCCGTCCCAGAATTTCGGGTCCTTGGCGTCGAGGCCAAACGGCATCAGAAGTTCGGAATAATGCTTGGTGCCGCCGGCCGCGAGCATCGCGAGGTAGCGCTCGGCAAAGCCCTCCTGGGCGTTCTCGTAGACCGCATAGAGCGAGTTAACCAGGCAGTCGCCGAACGCGTAGGCGTAGACGTAGAACGGCGAATGGATGAAGTGCGGGATATACATCCAGAAATTCTCATAGCCCGGCTTGATCTCGATCGCCGGCCCCAGGCTCTCCTGCTGCACGCTGAGCCAGATCTCGCCTATCCTCTGCGCGGTGAGTTCGCCATTGCGGCGCTCGGTGTGGATGGCCCTCTCGAAGGAATAGAACGCGACCTGCCGCACCACGGTGTTGATCATGTCCTCAACCTTGCCGGCCAGCAGCGCCTGGCGCTGCTTTGCATTTTTCGTCTGCGACAGCAGCCGCTTGAAGGTCAGCATCTCGCCGAACACGCTGGCGGTCTCGGCCAGCGTCAACGGCGTCGGCGCCATCAGCGCGCCGTTCTTCGCCGCCAGCACCTGATGCACACCGTGGCCGAGTTCGTGGGCCAGCGTCATCACGTCACGCGGCTTGCCCTGGTAGTTCATCAGCACATAGGGATGCGCCGAGGGCGTGGTCGGATGCGAGAACGCGCCCGGCGCCTTGCCGGGCCGCAGCGCGGCGTCGATCCAGCTATCCGTGAAGAAGCGTTTGGCGATCGCGGACATTTCCGGGGAGAAAGCCGTGTAAGCGGTCAGCACCATCTCCTGGGCCTCCGCCCACGGGATGCTGCCGGTGGCGGCGAAGGGCAGCGGTGCATTGCGGTCCCAATGCGCCAGCTTCTTCTTGCCGAACCATCGCGCCTTCAGCTGATAATAGCGATGCGACAGTTGCGGATAGGCCGCGCGCACGGAGCCCACCAGCGCATCGACGACTTCGCGCTCGACGCGGTTGGAGAGATGGCGGGAATCCGCGACATCCTCGAAGCCGCGCCAGCGGTCGGAGATTTCCTTGTCCTTGGCCAGCGTGTTGGTGATCAGCGCGAAGGTGCGCTCATTGGCCTTGAAGGTCTTTGCCAGCGCCTGGCCGGCGGCCTTGCGCTTCGCAGGCAGACGGTCCTGCAGCATGGTCAGCGTCGGCTCGATCGCCAGTTCCTTGCCACCGAGCTTGAAACGCAGGCCGGAAATGGTCTGGTCGAACAGCCGGTTGAAAGCGCCGTAGCCGGTCTGGGATTTTTCATGAAACAGCTGCTCGACGCGGTCCTCGAGCTGGTACGGCTTGTCCTTGCGGCTATCCTCGATCCACGGACGGTAATGGCCGAGTTCCGGCGTCTGCATCGCCTGCTCTATGGCGGCATCATCGACGCGGTTTAGTTCTAGGCCGAAGAACAGCAAATGGACCGACGCCGCAGTGAGGCGCTCGGAGACATCGCCGTAGAATTTCGAGATCGCGGGATCGACGCTGTCGCCGGCATGGATCAGCCCGGCAAAAGAAGCGAGCCGCCCGGCGAGATCGTCGATCGCCTCAAAGCGCTTCACCGCGCCGGCGAGCCAGGCGCCGCCGCCGGCCTTGGCGGTCTCCGTCGCCAGCCTGCCCTTGTAGTCGGCCTCAAACGACGCGCAGTCGGCATCGATCTTGTCGAGATCCCGAGCGATTTCAGGGGCGTCGATTGCCGAATACAGATCCGCCAGATTCCACTCCGGAAGCTTCGCCGGCTTCGACCTGGCAGCCGCCTTCGAGGATGTCTTCGCCGTCTTGCTGGAGGCCTTGGTCGCAACGGGCTTGCGGGCCGTTTTCGTCGTCCGGGCGGTCGCAGTTTTGGTCATGAGCACTTTCAGTTTGGCGCAACCTTCACACGAAGGCGGCGAACTGCGGCGCCAGATGGACCAGCAATTCTTCGCTTTCGCCGAGCACGGGCTCGATCCGGTCATGGATCACATCGCGAATCGTACACCACACCACAACGATGCGCGCGACAAGTGACCACCGCGTGATGCGCAAGGCGGATCGCGCATGCATTGCCACCAGCGGCAGGCTGTGATGCTCGAACAATAGCCGGCCCGCCCCGTCCTCCAGGATGTAGCGCCTGTCCAGCCGCGACACGCAAAGTTCGCAGGCCTGGTCGGGACGCGGCCCCAGAAGATAGAGCTGCGCGTCGCCGGCTTCGGTGCGTCCGGCTTCCCATTCGCCCGGGCGCAGGCCCCCGACCGCATCCGCGATGACGTTCAGCTCAGCCTCGCTCCACATGCCGGCGATGGACCTGCGCTCAAAGGCAATGACGGTCATTGTCCGATGTCCCAAACAGGAGCCGGTGCAATTCCGGCTCGTAATAGACCAGCAAATACTTTGCAAAAATTGCGGGATCGAGCCCGAGATGGGTCGCCCAGGCCTGCATCGTTTCGGTCGGCACCCGGCTGAAGCCGTTCTCCACCTGGGAAATGAAGGTGTAGTATTTCAGGCCCAGACGCGCGGCGAGATCGACCTGCGACAGGCCGGCTTCGGCCCGCTTCTGCTTCAGCCAGTCGCCCGCCTGTTTGCGCAAGAGCCGCGCCTCGGGAACCGGCTTGCCCGGCGCCGTCTCGACGAAACCCACTTGATTTTTTCTTAGTTTCATGATTACGAAACTATCCAGTATGAATTAATCAATTCGACGACTTTTCGTAGCACAATTGGCGCGCTGCGTGAACGTTGCCGGACGCGACGAGATGCAGCATGGCCTTCACGGACCGCAGCCCCATCGCCCACGAGCCGCCTGCCCCCACAGGCCGGGCAAAGGAATTGTTCGCTGCGATTCTGCTGGTCGCCCTCGCACTGGCGCTGGCGCTGCGAGGGATGCTGTCGTTGGAAGCCCTGGCGCCAGCCGTCGCAACACTCATGTTTGTGATCGCAGCTGTGACCGCAGGTATTGCAATGCGGTGCCGACATGAAGGCTTTCGTGCTACATGGTTTGATGTAGCAGGAATGCTGACCTTTATTGGCGTTGCCATTACTCTTCTGATAGAGCCTGACCAGATAGTCCGGCTCGTGACCTTTTCGGAGCAACCCGACTAGATAACTCATCCCCACAGGCGCAATCTGCGCTTGCGGCCATCACGTCCAGACCCGGGCCCCTCTGGCAGTTCATGTGAACTGTGATGTCGGACTGGACGTTCAACGGAGCGGCCCTATGACTGAGATATTTACCCCGGAAGCCATGTCTGCACTTTTTCAGGTCGTGATGATCGACCTGGTGCTCGCTGGCGACAACGCCATCGTGATCGGCCTCGCCGCCGCCGGACTGCCGAAAGAACAGCGCGGCAAGGCGATCCTGATCGGCATCATCGCCGCAACCCTCCTTCGTATCGGCTTCGCCAGCGTCACGGTGCAACTGCTGCAGATCATCGGCCTGCTGCTGGCCGGCGGCGTGCTGCTGCTGTGGGTCTGCTGGAAGATGTGGCGCGAACTGCGCGCCGGTCACCAGCACGACCTCGACGATCTGGAAAACCAGCTCAATGCCGATGGCACGCCATCCGGTCCGCGCAAGACGCTCGGCCAGGCGATCTGGCAGATCACGCTTGCCGACGTCTCGATGTCGCTCGACAACGTTCTGGCGGTCGCGGGCGCCGCGCGCGACCATCCCAGCATCCTGATCTTCGGCCTGGTGCTGTCGATCGCCTTGATGGGTCTGGCCGCCAGCTTCATGGCGAAGCTGCTGCAGAAGCACCGCTGGATCGCTTATGTCGGCCTCGCCATCATCCTTTATGTGGCCGGCGACATGATCTATCGCGGCACGCTGGAGGTGTTGCCGCACGCGCAGGCGAGCCTCGCTTCGATCTTATGAAAGCATTAATGTTTTCGTAGCCATTGTGGCCCAAATCGGGACATCCCGCTCTGGAGTTACTCAATGGCCGAACGAATCCTCGTCGCGGATGACGATGCTGTGCAACGCCGTCTCGTCGAGAACATGGTGCAGCGCTGCGGCTACGAGGTCGTCGTGGTCGATTCGGGCGATGCCGCCATCGCACGATTGACCGACTCCGAGGCGCCGGCGATCGACGCCGTGGTGCTCGATCTGGTGATGCCCGGGCTCGACGGCATGGGCGTGCTGACCAAGATCCGCGACGCCGGCCTCAACGTTCCCGTCATCGTGCAGACCGCCCATGGCGGTATCGACAATGTGGTCTCGGCGATGCGCGCAGGCGCGCATGATTTCGTGGTCAAGCCGGTCGGCGTCGAGCGCCTGCAGGTCAGCCTGCGCAATGCGCTTAACGCCAGCGCGCTGAAGGGCGAGCTGCAGCGCATCAAGCACAGCCGCGAAGGCAAACTGACGTTTCGCGACATCATCACCCGCTCTGCAGCGATGGATGCCGTGCTGCGCACCGCGCGCAAGGCTGCGAGCTCCACCATCCCCGTGCTGATCGAGGGTGAATCCGGCGTCGGCAAGGAACTGTTCGCGCGAGCCATCCACGGCTCCGGCGAGCGCAGCACCAAACCCTTCGTGGCCGTCAATTGCGGCGCCATCCCAGACAATCTGGTGGAATCGATCCTGTTCGGTCACGAGAAGGGCTCGTTCACCGGCGCCACCGAACGTCATCTCGGCAAGTTCGTCGAAGCCTCCGGTGGCACATTGTTTCTCGACGAGGTCAGCGAGTTGCCGCTGGCGGCGCAGGTCAAGCTGCTGCGCGCGCTGCAGGAAGGCTCGGTCGAGGCGGTCGGCGGCCGCAAACCGGTCAAGGTCGACGTCCGCATCATCTCGGCGACCAACCGCAAGCTGCTCGATCGCGTCAAAGGCGGCCATTTCCGCGAGGACCTGTTCTATCGCCTGCACGTTCTGCCGGTGACGATCCCGCCGCTGCGCGCGCGGCGCGAGGACATCCCGCATCTGCTGCGGCATTTTCTCGCCCGCTTCTGCGCCGAGGAGAACCGCCAGATCACCGGCATTGCCGGCGAGGCGATGGCGCGGCTGGCGCAACTCGACTGGCCTGGCAACATCCGCCAGCTCGAAAACGTGATCTACCGCGCTGTCGTGATGAGCGAAGGCGACCTGCTCGGTCTCGACGACTTCCCGCATGCCGCAGCGCATGCGCCATCGATCGCGGAGCAGTCCGGCGAGGCGCTGCTGATGGAGCCGGCATTCCATGCGACAGCGCCGGCGATTGCGCCCGGCAACGACACGCCGCCATTTCCGCTGTCCATCGCCGGCAGCCTGAGCATGCTGACGCTTGCCGGCGACGTTAGGCCGCTGGAAGAGATGGAATCCGAGATCATCCGCTTTGCTATCGCGCACTATCGCGGCCAGATGTCGGAAGTGGCGCGTCGCCTGAAGATCGGCCGTTCGACGCTCTATCGCAAGCTCGACGAAGCCGCCGAAAAAGAACAGCCCGGTTTGGAATCCGAACAAACTGGCTGAACGCGCGGCCGTCACGCGATCGACCTCATAGATGCGCCGCAACGGAACCTGAACCGTGGCGGCGCGGTGACACACTCACCAAAAGCGCCCGTCAAAACGGCGTAATTCGTTGCAAATGTGAACTATTGAAGTCAGTTTGTTGTGAGGCACCTCGTGCAGCGCTGGCCGCTTGCATTGGGCGTATGTATCGTCTGCGTAGAATCGTGGCGTGCAGACTGACAGCGCAGGCGCTTCAGCAGAACCTGAGTAACGGACGACCGAAGCTGTTCCATGCCGGGGCAGGTTCAGCCAAGAGGTGCGAGAATGCCTGACTACTCGAATCGCCGTTTCGGATTTGATCGCGTGCTGATGGCCGTCGCCGCGACGTTCCTGACGGTCTCCGCCAGCGCCGCCTTCGCGCAGTCCCCCTCGCCCCGCGACAGCACATCCGAACTGGCGATCGACGCCGCCGTGCCGCGCCCCGAACCCGCCAATGTGGCGCCGCCGACCGCGAGCGACTTCAAGGTCGACAGCACCGCCTCGGTCCCTGATGCCAGCAAGGACGCCGACAAGTCGGTGGCCGCGCAGCCAACCGACACGCCGGTGAAGCCGGCCGACACCGCAGCCGCCCCCGCCGTGGCGCCAGCCGCCGCCGAGCCCGCCAAGGAACAGGCGAAAGAAATCAGCAAGCCCGCAACCACCGTCGCATCAACCGACCAGCCAGTCGCCGACAAGATGCGTGAGATGCTCGGCGCCAAGTCGTCGAAGTATTTCGACCGAAAGGGCGAGCGCGCCGCTGTCGAGAAGTTCTACACCGCACGCGATTTCGCGCCGCTGTGGACGCAGGGCGGCACGCCGACCGCGGCCGCCAGGAGCGTGATGGCGCGCCTCAAGGACGCCGCCGCAGACGGCCTCGCTGCCGCCGATTACCCGACGCCGGATTTCACTACGGCCGCCACGCCGGACTCGCTCGCCGAAGCCGAGTTGAAGCTGACCGCGAGCATGCTCGACTACGCCCGTCAGGCGCAGAGCGGCCGCATGCATTGGTCGCAGATTTCCGGCGACATCGCCTTCCCCGAACACCCGACCGATCCGGCCGAGGTGCTCGCCCACGTTTCCACTGCGAAGGACGCTTCCGCTGCGCTGGAGGGCTACAACCCGCCGCACAAGGCCTATCGCGAACTGAAGAAGAAGCTGGCCGAACTGCGCGGCGAAACCGGCCTGCCGGTGCAGCCCGTGGCCGAAGGCCCGGCGCTGAAATTCGTCAAGCCGAAGAAGAAGCAAGTCGCCACCGTGATGGAAGACGCGCGCGTGCCGATGCTGCGCGCCCGTCTCAACGTCGAGAATCCGGACGACAACAAATACGATGCCGCAGTCGCCGAAGCCGTGCGGAAGTTTCAGGCGAGCAACGAGTTGAAGCCGAGCGGCGTGCTGGATGACGCCACCGTGCGCGCGATGAACGCGCCGAAGCGCGACCGCCAGATCGACACGCTGATCGTCAACATGGAGCGTTGGCGCTGGCTGCCCCGCCAGCTCGGCGCACCGGCGGTCGGCAATGCCTATGTGATGCTGAACATTCCCGACTTCACGCTGAAGGTGATGCATAACGACACCCAGGCGTGGACCACCCGCGTGGTCGTCGGCAAGGTTGGCTCGCACGCCACGCCCTTGATGGTCGAGACGATGAAGTACATCACCGTCAACCCGACCTGGAACGTGCCGCCCTCGATCATCTACAACGAATACCTGCCCGCTTTGCAGCAGGATCCGACCGTGCTGTCGCGCATGGGGCTCAAGCTGACGCGCAACAACGACGGCAGCATCCACATCGCGCAGCCGCCCGGCGAAGCCAATGCGCTCGGCCGCATCCGCTTCAACTTCCCGAACAGATTCCTCGTGTATCAGCACGACACCCCGGACAAGAACCTGTTCTCGCGCGATGTCCGCGCCTTCAGCCACGGCTGCATGCGCGTGCAGAACCCGGATCAGTACGCCGCGACGTTGCTCAACATCACCATGCCGGGTGAGCGCTACACGCCGGAGAAGATCCGCTCGATGTACGGCAGCAGCGAGATCGACCTCAAATTCCCGACGCCGATCCCGGTCAACATCACCTACCAGACCGCCTGGGTTGATGATGCCGGCAAGCTGCAGCTGCGCAACGACATCTACGGCCGCGACGCGCAAATGCTCTCGATCCTGCGCAACGCCAAGGGCAAGGACCTCGAAACCGTCGTCGCCAAGTCGCAGCCGAGCTATGCGCGCCCCCGCGCTGATATCCCGCAGGGCGTCGCCTTCAACGATAATGGCCCGGGCGCCAGCAGCGGACCGTCGTTCTTCGAGCGCCTGTTCGGCGGACCGACCCCGCCGCCACCAGTGCAGGGCCAGCGCCCGCGCCGCACAGTGACGCGCTGACAGGCCCAATAACCTCTAATAAATCAAGGGCTTCGCAGATTCGCGGAGCCCTTTTTCGTTGCGCTGTTCACGTGGTTGCGGTTAACCAAAGTTAACCAATCTCCATCACCATTTCAGCACAGGGCTATTTTTCGCCACAGTCGAGGGGTTACTTCGGGGTTCTACTTGGGGGGAGTGGTGTAAATCTCGATTAACCCTCCCTGTTTAAGACGTGTTCACGCTCTTTGCCGCATGGGGTCGCGAAGAGTTCGACTGAACGGGTGGGCTCATACGTGCTGGCTGTTTTCGCACGCCATTTCAAATCGCTGCCGTCACGCGCCGGCTTTCATGCCGGGCTGACGACGCTGCTGATGATGGCCGGGGCCGGCACGGTCCACGACGCCACCGCGCTGGGCGACAGCCGTACCCTCTCCTTCCACCACACCCATTCCGGCGAAGACCTCACCGTCACCTTCAAGCGCAGCGGCCGCTACGACGACGACGGGATGAAGCGGATCAACCACTTCCTCCGCGACTGGCGCAGCCAGGACCAGACCACGATGGACCGTCGCCTGTTCGACATCCTCTGGGAAGTCTACCGCGACGTCGACGGCAAGCAGCCGATCCAGATCATTTCCGCCTACCGCTCCCCCGCCACCAACGCCATGCTGCGCCGCCGCTCCTCGGGCGTTGCGCGCTCCAGCCAGCATATGCTCGGCCATGCGATGGACTTCTTCATTCCCGGCGTACCGCTCGATCAGATCCGCAACGCCGGGCTTCGCCTGCAGCGCGGCGGCGTCGGCTTCTACCCGACCTCCGGCTCGCCCTTCGTGCATCTCGACACCGGCAACATCCGGCACTGGCCGCGCATGACGCATGACCAGCTCGCCCGCGTGTTCCCGAACGGCCGCACCGTACACGTTCCCTCTGACGGCAATCCGCTGCCCGGCTACCAGGTGGCGATGGCCGAGATCGAGAAGCGCGGCGATGGCGACGATGCCGCACTGGCCAAGAACAAGCCCGGCTTGTTCACCGCGCTGTTCAAGGGCAAGGCGGCGAATGACGACGATGACGAGGGCGCGGCTCCCGCCGTTGCCCCGGCCAAGCCCTCTGCTGTCGGCCTGATGGCCGCGGCGATGCCGGCGAAGTCCACCGAGCCCGTTCCGATGCCACGCGCCAAGCCGGCGCAGGCGGCCAGCTTCCAGGTCGCTTCGGCTGACGTGAAATCGCTGCCGACGCCGCCCGCCCCGGTTGTGGCGCCCAAGATGGCTTCCGACGGCAACCCGCTGCCGCGCCCGCCCGGCGACCTCGCCGGCTCCAGGCCGCAGTCCCCGGCCGACATCATCAATGCCCGCGGCTTCTGGGATGAAATGCCGGCTGCACCGAAGCAGGCGGCGCCGCAGCTTGTCGCCGCGCTCAGCGCGCGTCAGGCGCTCTCCAACGCCGTGGATCCGCAAGCGCCGAACGATGCCGCCGACAAGACGTCGGCTTTCGCCAAGGCGATGGCGTACGCGCCCGCCGCGACATCGCCGGTTGAGCGCCCGCAGGTGGTCACCGCGTCCGCGCCGATGCCCCGCGGGATGCGACCGGCCTCGGTGGCGCGCAATCCGATGGCCCTGAACAACGTCACCACCGTGGTCGGGAAGAACATGCCGGCGCAGGGCCGCGTCGTTGCGGTCTCGACGCGGCTGGCCGCAGCTGCGATCCCGGAGAACAACGTGTGGATGCGCGCGATGATCATCGCGCCATCAGCCTCTACCTCGATGTCGGCGACCGTGATGGGCGGCAGCGACCTCACCATGCTGCGCCCCCACTTCGTCAAGCCGCAGATGGTGGTGGCGATGGGCTTCTCGGAAGATCCGCTGATGGGTCTGATCTGCGAGCGGTTCACCGGCTCGATCTCGGCCACGCTGACGACGACGGCCTTCACGCGCACAGCCTCGCTGCGCTGAGGCGCAGGCGGCACTTTCAGTAATCGGGCATCATGGCGCGGAGCCTTGCGGCTTCGCTCGGCTGTCATCGCCCGCGAAAGCGGGCGATGCAGTAGACGCCGGCGCCTGTGAATCACTCGGCGCCGGAGGCACTGGATCCCCGCTCTCGCGGGGATGACAGTCTGAGTGCAGGGGCGGTTAAACCGCCTTACAGCATGCCCAGCGCTTGCAGATAGGTATCCAGGATCGTTTCCTGCTCGGCGCGTTCGTTGGCGTCCTGCTTGCGCATGCGGATGATGGTGCGCAGCGCCTTGACGTCGTAGCCGTTGCCCTTGGCTTCGCCATAGACATCCTTGATGTCGTCGGAAATCGTCTTCTTTTCCTCTTCGAGCCGCTCGATGCGTTCGACGATGGCCTTGAGCTGGTCCTTGGCGAAGGAATGGGTCGCCTGATCGTCCAGAACGGACGCTGCAGAGGTGGCCATCGGAAACTCCTGATAAACTGATGTTGGAAGGCAGCGACAGGCCCGGCAACGGGGCCCGTCTTTCGGAAAAGACACTCTTGGGTGAGGCGACTCAGGTCAAGGTGCCGTCACCGACATCCACAGCACCCCCGGAATAATACGCGGTTAATAGCCCGTGAATCGGGTGCCGGGTTGACCGCGGCAGCGATCCCGGGGCGCGGCTCAATGCCCGGTAGGGACCTTCTTCATCGCCTCGACCTGCTCGGCGCTGGCCGGTGTCTGGTGCAGCGCTTTCCAGTCCTCGTAGGGCATGCCGTAGACCGCCTCGCGGCTGTCGTCCTTGCTCAACGGCACGCCTTGAGCGTCAGCGGCGTCCTTCATCCAGTTCGACAGGCAGTTGCGGCAGAAACCGACCAGATTCATCAGGTCGATGTTCTGCACGTCGGTACGATTGCGCAAATGTTCAACCAGGCGGCGGAAAACTGCGGCTTCCAATTCCGTTCGGGTCTTGTCGTCCATCGCCATGCTGTGATCTCGCTGTTGCGCCGCCGCCGGTCTAGGCTGTCGGTCTAACATGGGCACGGCCACAGATTTTGCCATATCACCGATCAAACAGGCTGTGCCCGCCATCTGGTTGCGCCACCGTTGACAGTTGCGACGGGTGAAGCGAAATCAGCAATGAAATTGATATAGCTTCGCCCCATGACCATTGCAGATTCTGATTGCCGCCCCGTGTTGAGACGGAGCCTGATAGCCGGCCTGGTGCCGGCGCTGGCGCTCGCCTGGATGTGCCTGTGGGCCAGCCCCGCCGCGGCCGACTTCCGGCTCTGCAACAACACCTCGAGCCGGGTCGGCATTGCGCTCGGCTACAAGGATGCCGAGGGCTGGACCACCGAGGGCTGGTGGAACGTGTCGTCGCGGGCCTGCGAGACGCTGCTGCGGGGCACGCTGGTGGCCCGGTTCTACTACATCTACGCGCTGGATTATGATCGCG
This sequence comes from Tardiphaga sp., assembly GCF_028290495.1. GTDB lineage: Bacteria > Pseudomonadota > Alphaproteobacteria > Rhizobiales > Xanthobacteraceae > Tardiphaga. The sequence goes on along the minus strand of NZ_JAQGJT010000018.1, from coordinate 37,158 downwards.
GCGGCGAATGGTCGGGCCAGGCCTTCATGTGCTCGCGCGACAAGGAATTCACCATCAAGGGCACCGAGAACTGCCTGGCGCGCGGCTTTGACCGTACCGGCTTCTTCGAGGTCGATACCGGCGAGCAGCGTGCCTGGACGGTGCAATTGACCGAGACCAACGAGCAGCAACCGCCGCGGCTGCCCGGCATGCCGAGTCCCGTCGGTCCGCCCGGCCAGGGTTTCCCGGGCATGCCGAATGCCCCGGGCGGTCCGCCGCCCGGCTCCACCCTGCCGCCGGCCACGCCCGGCGCCAAGCCATGAGACGGCAGCGCCGCATCAAGATCCTCGCCACGCTGGGCCCCGCGTCTTCGGACAGCGCGATGATCCGCAAACTGTTCGAGGCGGGCGCCGACGTGTTCCGCATCAATATGAGCCACACCTCGCACGACAAGATGCGCGAGCTGGTGAAGACGATCCGCAATGTCGAAAGCAGCTACGGCCGGCCGATCGGCATTCTCGTCGACCTGCAGGGCCCGAAATTGCGCGTCGGCGCCTTTGCCGACGGCGCGGTCCAGCTCAAGAACGGCGAGGCCTTCATTCTGGATTCCGATCCGGCGCCCGGCGACGCCACCCGCGTGCAGCTGCCGCATCCGGAAATCCTCGCCGCGTTGCGGCCCGGCCATGCGCTGCTGATCGACGACGGCAAGCTGCGGTTGATCGTCGAGGACACCTCAAGGGACCGCGCCGTCACCCGCGTCGTGATCGGCGGCCGCATTTCCGACCGCAAGGGCGTCAGCCTGCCCGATACCGACCTGCCGGTGTCAGCGATGACCCCGAAGGATCGCATCGATCTCGAAGCAGCGCTGGAGATCGGGATCGACTGGGTGGCCTTGTCGTTCGTGCAGCGCGCCGACGATGTCACCGAGGCACGGCGTCTGGTGCGCGGCCGCGCCTCGATCATGTCGAAGATCGAGAAGCCGCAGGCGATCGACCGGCTGGCCGACATCCTCGACGTCTCCGACGCGCTGATGGTCGCGCGCGGCGACCTCGGCGTCGAACTGCCGCTGGAACGCGTGCCGAGCCTGCAGAAGCGCATGACGCGAATGGCGCGCCGCGCCGGCAAGCCGGTGGTGGTGGCGACGCAAATGCTGGAATCGATGATCCAGAGCCCGGTACCGACCCGCGCCGAGGTCTCCGACGTCGCCACCGCGATCTATGAAGGCGCCGACGCGGTGATGCTGTCGGCGGAATCCGCGGCTGGCAAATTTCCGGTCGAGGCCGTCGCCACCATGAACCGGATCGGCGAGGAGGTGGAGCGCGACCCGACCTACCGCACCGTGCTCACCGCACAACGCCCGGAGCCGGAGCCAACCGCCGGCGACGCCATTGCAGACGCGGCGCGGCGGATTGCCGAGACGCTCGACCTCTCCGCGATCATCTGCTGGACCAGTTCGGGTTCGACCGCATTGCGCGTGGCGCGCGAGCGGCCGAAGCCGCCGGTGGTCGCGATCACGCCGAATCTCGCCACCGGGCGAAGATTGTCGCTGGTGTGGGGTGTGCATTGCGTGGTGGCGGAAGACGCCCGGGATCAGGACGACATGGTGGAGCGCGCCGGCCACATCGCGTTCCGCGACGGTTTCGCCAAGGCCGGCGAGCGCGTCATCATCGTCGCCGGCGTGCCGCTCGGCACCCCCGGCACGACCAACATGGTACGGATCGCGTTCGTGGAGAAAGCGGGGACGTAGCAAGCCAAAAAACTGTCATTCCGGGGCGGGAGCAGCGCCAGCTGCAAGCGAACCCGGAACCTCGAGTTGTTCAAAACATCTCCGGGTTCCGGGTCTGCACTCCAGCCGGCTTCGCCGACAGAAGTGCAGCCCGGAATGACAACAGAGTTTGGCTCAGCTCCGCAGCGTCGCGTCCAGCGTGATCTCCGCCTTCAGCAATTTCGACACCGGACAGCCGGCCTTGGCCATACCCGTCAGTTCGTCGAACTTTGCCTTGTCCGCGCCCGGTATCTTGGCCGACAGCGTCAGATGCACCTTGGTGATCGCGAAGCCGTCGCCCTGCTTCTCCAGCGTGACGTCGGCCTTGGTCTCCATCGACTCGGCCGTCAGCTTGGCTTCGCCGAGGATCAGCGACAGCGCCATCGTAAAACAGGCCGCATGAGCCGCGCCGATCAGCTCTTCGGGATTGGAGCCGGGCTTGCCTTCAAAGCGGCTGGCGAAACCGTAGGGATAGTCCGCGAGCGCGCCGCTCTTGGTGGAAATTGCGCCCTTGCCGTCCTTGATGCCGCCCTGCCATTTGGCCGATCCGAAAGTCGTGGTCATGCAAATCTCCTGCTGTGATGGGGCCTCGATCGGGGTGGACGCTACCGCGCAGCCGCCTTCGGTCTTGTGTCAGCCGCGGCAACCATGCGGTCGATCTCCGTGCAGATAAGGTCGGGCGCTGCATTTTGCACCATGTGGCCGACATTCGGCAGCACGATGAGTTTCGCGCCCGGCACCGTGGCGGCAAAGCGGCGGGAGTGGATTTCCGGCGACACCGTGCTGTCACTGTCGCCGGTGATCACCAGCGTCGGCACCTTGATGTCGCCATAACGCGGCGCCTGTTCGGTGATGGCAGCTTTCAGCGTGATCAGATCCCAGGCATTGGCGAGAAACTCGCGAGGCCGCAGCACAAGCGGGATCGCGGTCTGCTGCACGTACCCCTCGGGCATCGCCTGCGGCAGGAACACCGCGCGGGTGCCGGGCTCAGACAGCAACAGGCCCAGCGGCAGCGTGATCGTGTAGGCCAGCAGCGGGCCGATCACCGGGGTGGTCACAATCCTGTTATAGGTGCCGACCCCGCCGGGCCACGGATAGGCTACGCCCGCCAGCATCACCAGACCCGAGACACGCTTCGGATAGTCCAGCGCCAGCAGCGCCCCCAGTCCGCCCGCCAGCGAATGCACGACCACGATGGCGTGCTCGATGCCGAGCTGCCCCAGCGCCTCGTCGATCATCCCGGCCTGGATCGCCGGCGACGAATTCTCAAGATCATCGCGCGTGCTCCAGCCGTGGCCCGGGCGATCGATCAGGATAACGCGATGGGTCTTCGCCAACTGGTCGCCGAGCGGCACCCGCATGGCGCCGAGATTGGAAGTTGCGCCGTGCACCAGCACGATCGGCGGACCGGCGGCGTCGCGCGGTCCGAATTCGATGACATGCAGCCGCCCGCCTGCGACATCGACGAACCATCCCTGCGCCGGATACTTCTGCTCGAGCAGATAGACACCGGCCTGCGTCACCAGCGCCAGAACAGCCAGCGTGGCTACGATCGTCAGAGCTGTCATCGAGAGGATCCGGGGAAATTTGCGCACGGTTCAACTACGCAGCGGAGCGGATCTGGTTTCGCGCGCCGCCGGCTCACGCAGCGAGGCCAAGCCGGCCTAGACCCGGCAGTTTGATGGCCGGTCGTCGGACATCGAGGCCAAACACCGCGCCGAGGAAGTTCAGTTCCAGCCCTTCGACCCAGCCGACCGTAAGGCCCAGATAGCCGCCCCATGTCGCGCGCACGCCAGTGCCGGACGGCGTCCAGCCCAAGGCTTCGCCGTTCCAGGGATAGTCCTTGCCGATCGCGGTCGGCGGCAGGCTCACCTGCAGTTCAGGCACCGAAGCCAGCACGGCGGCGACAAAGGTGTTGGAATTCGGCCCCGGCCATGCCCGGTAGTCGCCGTAGGACCGCCAGGAATAGTTGTCGATCGCGGCCTGGATTTTCGGGATCATCGAAGCGGCAGCGTCGCCATCGGCGGCGGCAATCGCCATCGGCTCGTCGCCGAACCAGCGGCCATCGGCCGCAAAACCGTTGACGCGGATCGGCTCGCCCCAGGCCGTGTAGTCATAGCGGGTGTAGCGCGATGCGCCCTTTTCCTTGAACACCATCCAGGAGTGGACGGCGAAGATACCGCGCCAGCGAACGGTGCGCGCGGCGAACACACGGACCAGCGCCTCCGGATGCGCGGCGGGCTCCGGCAACAGTCCGGCACTGGAACGGTCCGCGCTCTGCCAGTGCACCGACCGGTCACCGAACCAATAGTACTTCGCCGCCGACACGCCGAGCGGAACGACAAGCAGAGCCAGCAATACGATCACGATTTTTCTCACCGATAGAGCCCGCAGGGTGTGACCGCGTTCATATAGGCGTCATTCCCGGCTTTGCCATCGCGGCGGGGACGCAGCCGCGTGGCCGACCTATCCACGCTATCCACAGGAACACCGCTGCACCGAAGAACTTATCTCCCCGTGACAAACGGAGTAATTTCGATGCCCGAACCGACCGAAGCCGCGATCGACAAAATCATCGCCACCTGCGACGGCAACCTGCGCGGCGCCGTGAAGGCGCTGTTGATGGTCAACGAGCAACTCGAAGCCGAGCTGCAGCATGTGTATGCGCAGGCCGTGCAAAGCGTCGCGCGGCCCGGCCAATCGGCGCTACATTAGGCGCAGTACGCTCAGCCCGCCCGGCCAGCCGCCAGCTGGCGCGGCGGGTTGGCTTCGGACTCGGCCACCGCCTTGACGTCCTCGTCCACGGTCGCCGGTACCTGCATCAGGATGGTCTGCTGGCCGGCGCTGACAATCTCGATGCCTTCCTCCTGGAAGCGTATTTTCAGACGGCGGTTGAATTCGCGCTGTACCGGCCAGCGGCCGGAATCGGTGCAGCGAATCTGTCCGACGATCTCGGCCATCGATCCATCCACCTTGTTGACGCCCCACAGTTCCAGGTCGCCGCGCATCAACGGCTTGAACTGCGCAAGGTTGCGCATTTCGGCAGCGATGTCCTTGAGGATCTGGCCAGCGCGGTCGGTGTCTTCCTTGTAGGCGACGTTGACGCTGACGGCAGCGTTCCCCGCGCCACGGCTGGCGTTGGTGATGGTGGTCACTGCACTGAACGGCACGATATGCACGGCGCCGTCGCCAGCGCGCAGCCGGATGGTGCGGATCGAGACGTTTTCGACCACGCCCGAGAGGCCGGAGACAGTGACGTTGTCGCCGACCTGCACGGTGTTTTCCAGCAGCAGGAACAGGCCGGTAATAACGTCCTGTACGAGCTTCTGCGAACCGAAGCCGATCGCGATGCCGAGAATGCCGGCGCCCGCCAGCAGCGGCGCGACGTTGACGCCGATCTCGCTTAGCGCAGTCAGCGCCACCACGGCCACGATCACGCAGAGCAACGTGGTGCGCAGCATCGGCTGGAAGGTGCGCAGGCGCGCGGCGCGGGCGAAATGCGAGCCCCGCGTCAGCATGGTCAACTGCCGGTCCATCAGCGCATTGCTGCCCTCCCAGACGGCGGCAGCGACCAGCGCGGCGATGCCGATCGTGGCCACCGCGGAAACGACACGACCGCCGATCTGTCCGCCATAGAACCATACCAGCGCATCGACGCCCCAGACCTCGAGCAGCGCGACGATGCCGATCACGGCGATGATCGTATCGACCACGCGCCGCAGCATCGGCAGATAGCGATTGGCACGCGTTTCCAGTCCCGGAAAACGTTGCAGGATTTCCGGTTTGATGCGGAAGCCGCGGTCGATCAGGCTGAGCACGACGATCGAGGCCAGCCGCGTCCCCAGCGCGACGACGATGGTGCCGACGAAATACTGCAACAGCAGCGAATAGCCGTTGCGGATGCTGAGCGCCCAGACGCCCCACAGCGCCAGCACCAGGGCGATCGCCAGCACATGCCACAGGCTGGCGAGACGATTGCGCATCAGATTGGGAATGCCGGTGGCATCCTTCGGCGCACGGATCGCCTTGGCGACCGGGCGACGGCACTGCAGGATGACGACAACGACCAGCAGATGTGCCGCCAGCATCACCAGACGGATGATCGCCAGATAGCCGCCGCGGTACAGGCCGAGCAGCAGCGCCACATTGGCGAAGGCCACGCCGGAGACGGCGAGCGCGACGATGCGGCGGGTCCAGATCTCGATATAGGCAGAGGTTTCCTCGCGCATCGTGAACAGGCTGAGCGGACCGAACAGCGCGCGCACCAGACAGACCAGGCCGCGCGCCAGCACATAGGCATTGACGATCGCCAGGATCGCCAGCCGCGTCACACCGGCATCGCCGATCTCGGTGCTGAGCAGCAGCGTGGCGGTGCCGGCGAACACCACCACCGGCAGCAATTCGAGCAACAGGTGGCCGAGAACGAAGGGCAGCCGCAACAACGACTGCCAGGCCCGGGTCAGGCTTCGATGGCGGCGGTGCAGGTCGGGCACCTCGGTGACATCCGCCGTCGAGGACGGCGGATCGATGCTCTCGATCACCCGAACGGGTGCACGCGCCACAAAAGGAATTCGCGCTTCCAGCGCGGCCAGCGGCCGCCGCAACAACCGGCTGGCCAGCCATTCGGCCGCCAGCGCGCCGCCGAACACCAGCGCCAGCTTCCAGGCGATATCGAACAGCAGATTATAGGTCACGGGGTCCTCGGCGGTGCGTTGCAGCCAGTTCCACAGCACCGGAAAACGCACCACCGAGCGCACGGCGTCGGCGATGTCGCGGCCGGTTTCGCTGACCTGCTCCGACACGCTCAGAAGCAATTGCGCGCCGAGGCTGTCGGCGGCCAGCGGAATCACTGGCTTCGATTCAGGCTTGGATTCGGGCCTGGATTCAGACTTCGCATCCGGAGCGGCGGCCGCGCTGGCGCCAGGCTGCGTCTGTGCGATGGCGCGAAGCGTCTCGATCATCTGGTTGCGCTTGCCGTCGTCCTGCAGCGTCTCCAGCGCCCGGCGGGCCTGCTCCGGCGTCAACGCATTGGCCACAGGCGCGGCGTCTGCAGCGGGCACGGCCTGTTTGACGGCAGGAGCAACCTGCTGGGCGAACACCGGAGCGGCCGACAGCAGGCAAGCAAAGGCGACGATAGAAATGGCTTTACGCAGCATGAAGTCCCTTCCAGATCACCGGGCTGTTTCGCAGCCTTGATGTGTCGGAAGTTTGCCGTTCCGACATTCTACGGCGGTTTTATTGCAATGCGGGAGAAAATCGATGGTTTCGGATCATGCTATCCGGAAACCGCTTCGCCGGCTGGCCGGTCAGATATCGCGACCTTCGACCTTTTCGGTCAGGGTCTTGACCAGTTCCGGGACCTTTTCGAGGCGCGGATTGATCGCCAGCGCCTTGCGGAAAGCATCGAGCGCGCGTTTCTCGTCGCCGAGTTCCTGCATGATCATTCCGAGGCCCGCGAGCGCCCCGAAATGCCGGGGCTCGCGAACCAGCACCTGTTCGATGTCCTGAAGCGAGTGGTTGTAGTCGTTCTGCAGGTAATACAGTGTGGCGCGCCGGTTCCAGCCTTCGATGTAATCGGGCCGTAGCTTGACCACCGCGGTCAACAACTGAAGCGCGACGTCGATCTGCTTGGCGTCCACGGCGGTCTTGGCGCGCGACATCAGCAGAGCGGTGGTATCGCTGGAGGTCTGGCTCCACAGCGCCCAGATGCGGGCTTCGACATGCTTGGCGCTGTCCTCGTCCGGCGCCACCTTGAGCGCACCGAACAGGAAATCCAGCCCGCGCGACTTGTCCGCGCCGACTTTCGGCAGCTTGGCGGGAGGCTCGGGGATTTTCTTCCGGGAATCAGCCGGCGGAACGCTGCGCTCCCGAACCTGCGCATGGCCGGGAGCTGCGACGAGCAGCGCGGTCAGCAGAATTCCAAAACCTGCGGTCGGGAATTTTCTTGCCATGCTGCAAGTCTAGCCATGAAAAAACGCGCTGCAAAGCAGCAAACGCGTCACACAGCTGTGATGTCGTGCTTTTAGCGCGGCCCGAAGGTTCAGGCCGGAATCAGTCGCGGATCAACCCTGGCGGGCTTTGAAACGACGCTGAACCTTGTTGATCACGTAAACGCGGCCCTTGCGGCGGACCAGAACGTTGTCACGATGACGGGCGCGCAGCGACTTCAACGAGTTACGGACTTTCATGGGTCAAATCCTGATAGCTTGAAAGGCCGTTCGCGACAGGCCGAATGATAAAATGAGTTCGCCCCCGCTGGCGACCGAGCCGCCCGGGACCCGCGGTTTCTAGGCCATCGGGCCCCGGAGTGTCAATCCAATCTGCCCGTCAAGCCGCGTTGCCCGACGATATTTGCGGGTATTTTTGGACCTTCCGGGTAACACGGCGGTCATTCCTGCGGTACATTCGCGCTGCGCACCACGCCGCTCCATTTCTTCATCTCCGAATCGACGAAAGCGGTGAAGGCGGCGCCGGTGAGCTTGCCGGGCTCCACCCCTTGGGTGGCGAATTTTTCCCGGGTCGCCGGGGCCGCCAGGATCTCGGCCATCGCCGCGACCAAACGGGTATAGGCTGGATTGCCGTCCGCTTTCGGCATGTAGAGGCCAAACCAGGCAGTAGCCTCGAAACCTTTCACGCCGGACTCGTCAAGCGTCGGCACGTTGGGCAGCGACGCCGCCCGCGTCAGGCTGGTGACCGCGAGCACCCGGATGGTGCCGGCCTCGGCGGCGGGGATCACCGTCGGCAGCGTGTCGAACATGATCGGGATATGGCCGCCGATCAGGTCGTTCATCGCAGGCGCAGCACCCTTGTAGGGAATGTGCGCGATGTTTACGCCGGCCATTTCCTTGAACAACTCACCCGACAGATGATTGGCGCCGCCGACCCCGGCCGAGCCGAACGACAGCTTGCCGGGCTCCTTCTTCGCCATCTCGATCAACTCGCCGACCGTCTTCGCCGGGAAGTCCTTCGTCACCACCAGCGCGTTCGGCGCGGTGGCGACCACGGCGATCGGCGAGAAGTCCTTCTGCGTGTCGTAAGGCAGGCTGCGGCGCAGGCTGGGATTGATGACGTGATGCGTCGCTGTCAGCAACAGCACGCTGCCGTCCGCCGGCGATCTCGCCACCATCTCGGAGCCGATCGTGCCGGACGCGCCAGGCTTGTTCTCGACCACCGTGGTGACGCCGAGCTTGTCGCCGAGATACTGCGCAACAAAACGCGCCAGAATGTCGGTGGTGCCGCCCGCCGGAAACGGCACCACGATCTTGATGCCGCTTGGAAACTTGTCATCCGCGGCGGCCCCTGCCACGGAGGCCAACAACATGACCACCGACAGGATCGGGCGAAGCATCGTCTTCATTTGCGGTCTCCGCATGTGTTCTGAACCATGACTTTCGAAAATCTGATCGGTGTCATCTTCATGGCTGCCGCAGCAACTTGGCGCGCTCGACCAGCGAGCGTTCCGAGACATAGAATTCGCGCGCCCATTGCTCATATTCGCCGGGTGAACGATTCCAGGCTGTCTGCCGCAGCGTCACCAGCAGTTGGCGATAGTCGTCGCTTTCCGCGGCGGTTTTGAACGCCTGATACAGCCGGCTCACGATTTCAGGCGGCATGTTCTTCGGCCCGACCAGCCCGTAAGGCGCGGGATACACGAGGTCATAGCCCAGACTTTTCGCAGTCGGCACGCCCGGCAGCCAGTCGACGGCCTGCGGATCGAACGACAGCAGCATGCGCATCTTGCCGGGCTCGGTGTAGGGAAGAATGGTGCCCACGGCATCGACGGTGGCCATCGCGTGGCCGCCGAGCACGGCGGTGCCGGCCTCGCTGCTGCTACGGTATCCAACATGGGTGATCTCCACGCCTGCCATTCCCGCAAGCGCTTCCGCCAGCAGATGCATCGTGGTCCCGGCGCCCGCCGTCGCGATGGTCACGCGACCCGGATTGGCCTTGGCGTAAGCCACCAGCTCGGCCACCGTTTTGAATGGCGAGTCCGCATTGACGGCCAGCACGAACGTGTAACCGCCCAGCCCCGCGATCCAGCTGAAGTCCTTGATGGGATCCCAATCGACCTTCTGCATATAGGGATAGCGCAGCAGCCCGGCGGTCGCCGCAGCGATCGTGTAGCCATCGGGACTGTCGTTCCTGGCCATCGTCGATGGCGCGAGCGTTGCGCCGGCGCCGGGCTTGTTCTCGACGATAATGGGCTGGCCCAATTGCTTCGAGGCCAGTTCGGCGAGCTTGCGGAAAGTGATGTCGGTCGCGCCGCCCGGACCGAACCCCACCAGCAGCCGGATCGGCCGCACCGGATAGGACTGTGCGACGGCGACTTCACCTGCCGCACCGATCAACGCGATCGCCAGGATGCCACAACGCATCATTGCCTGAAGCCAACTCATTTCGTCCCCTTTGTCTTTTTGATTGAGCCCGGATTTTTCCGGTTGCTACGAAGCCTTTAAAACACTCCATGATCGACGCTCGTTCAGCGCACCGACATCGAATCCGGCGAGCTGCTTGTAGCGGCGTTCGATTTCCTGCAGCTCGGCGGCGGCATCGCCATGCGCGCCCCGCCTTGCCATCGCACTAACCCTGGCCATGACATCGCCCGCCTGCCGCCGGTTGGCCAGTTGCACCTCGGTAGCGACCGGACGGCGGAGCGCCTCATAGGTTTTCAGAGCCTCGTCGATCGTCGATGCCGTTGCGACCTGATAGGCCAGCACGCGCGCATCGAGGATCGCCTGCGACGCACCGTTGGAGCCAAACGGATACATCGCGTGCGCGGAATCCCCGAGCAGAACGCATCCACCGAACACCCATTGCGGCAGCGGATCGATATCAGCCATCGGATATTCGTAGGCTTCCGTGGAGGAAGCGATGAGAGCGTGCACGTCAAGCCAGTCGAAACGATAGTTGCGAACGAACGACGCCGCGACTTCCGGCGCAATCGGTACATTCCAGTTGCCCAGCTCGCCAGTTCCGCGATCTTCGCTCTTCGGCCGCACCAATAGCCAGTTCAGCAGGCCGGGACCGATCGGATAGACCACGATACGCTGGCTCTCGTCGCCGATGATCACCATCGACTCCCCGGTCAGGAACGGCCCGGCGGCAGCCGTGCCGCGGTACATCACCCATCCGTTCGAAGCGAGCGGCGTGACCGCCCCAATGAGGCTATCGCGCAACCCCGAGCGGATACCGTCAGCAACAACCACGGCCTCGGCCGCATGAGATGAAATGATTCCGGTCGCGGCATCGACCACCTCGACCACAACCCCATCGGCCGCTTCCTTCACGGCCGTCACGCGCTGCCCTACCTGAATGGCAGCCGCGCCAAGGCGCTCCCGCACGGCGTCGACGAGCAGCCTTTGCAGACGGCCGCGGTGCACCGAATATTGCGGCCAGCGATAGCCTGCATCCAACCCGCGCGGTTCGGCCCATATCAGCTGGCCTGCCGGATCGTAGTAAGCCAGCTCTTTCGTCCGCACGCCGATGCTGTCGAGGGCGTCGCCGAGCCCCAGTTCGCTCAATTCGCGGACGGCATGCGGGGGCAAATTAATGCCCACGCCGACGTCGCGAATCTCGCGCACCGCTTCCAATACCAGGACATCGTTGCGACCGACGGCGTGCAAACTGAGCGCCGCCGTCAACCCGCCGATTCCCGCTCCCGCAATCACGATAGACATCACGCAGCCTTTACTGTGAGCTTACGTCGCTTGCGGGAACTCGACCATCGCTTCGCCGACCGCGACCTTTTCGTCGTTCTGGTTGCGCACCAGCACGTCGATCAGCACCCAGCGCGAACGCTCGCTAACCTGCTTGGCCTTGATGATGCCGACCGGCTGGATGGTATCACCGGGCTTCACCGGCTTGACCCAGCGAGTCTCCAGCCGGCGGTGGACCGCGCCGGCGGGATACGCCCAGTCGGTGATCATGCGGGTGATCAGCCCGAAATTGTTCATGCCGTGCATGATGATGCCGCCAAAATTGGTCTTGCCGAAGTCGTTCTTCATGTAGTCGTCGTCGAGATGCAGCGGATTGTAGTCAAGCGAGCCGTCGCAGAACAACCGGATCGACTCGCGGGATACTGCAAACTTCGGGCCGTCGATGGTGTCACCGGTGGAGAGATCTTCAAATGTAGTGGTCATGATCGAATCCTTCTCTCTCACATCGGCCGGATGGTGTGGCCGCGGCCGGAACAGATGACGTCGCCGTGCTGGTTGAAGAACACGTTGTCGTGGACCACGAACAGCCGCTCGCGCTTGATGAACTTGTCGAGCGCCCGGGCCTGCAGCGTGATGGTGTCGCCGGGCCGCGCATGCTTGTTGTAGCTCCATGACTGGCCGGCATTGACGGTGCCGGGCGTGCGCATCCAGTCGTCGGCGAGCGTGCAGGAAAACATCAACAGGATGTGGATCGACGGCGGCGCGATCAGGCCACCGAACGGAGTCGTTTTGGCAAAGGCCTCGTCGAAATAGAGCGGATTGGTTTCGCCGACCGAGCGGCAATACAGTTCGATGGCTTCCCTGGTCAGCAGGTAGGGAATGGTCTTACGCGGCTCGCCCGGCACGATGTCGTCCCAGACCTTGCGCAGGTTGGCGTCCTTCCAGAAATCGGTCTCAAAAGCTTCCGCTTGCGCCATCGCGCCTTCTCCAATATTGTTCGTCAGGCGAACTTAATGGTCGCCTTGTGAACAATATAGAGTCAATAATTGCGGGCTGACAAGTCCCGGCGGGAATGGCGATGAAAGAAAGTGACGGATTCGTTCGCGCGATCGCGCGCGGCTTTGGCGTCGTGGAAGCGCTCGGCCGGCCGCCGGGGCGGCATACGCTATCGGAGGTCGCTGTCGCCGCCGGGCTGACGCGGGCCACCGCGCGGCGCATACTGGCGACGCTGGTGGCGCTGAAATATTGCGAGGCCGACGGCCGCTATTTCAGCCTGCGGCCACGCGCGCTAGGCCTCGGCCTGTCCTATCTCAACGCCCTGCCCTATTGGGGCTACGCGCAGCGCGCGCTGGAGGATCTGCGCAACGAGATCGGCGAATCCTGCGCGCTGGCGGTGCTCGACGAGACCGAGATCGTCTATGCGCTGCGGCTGCCAGCACGGCGCATCCTGACGGCCAATCTCGGCGTCGGCAGCCGCCTGCCCGCGCATGCGGTGTCGCTCGGCCGGGTGCTGCTGGCGGCGCTTCCGGCGGACCAGCGCGCAAACTATCTGGCGACCACCGAATTAAAGCAGATCACCGCACGCACGATTGTCGATCCCGCCCGACTGGCCGAAGAACTGCGGCGCGCCGATGAACAGGGCTACGCCTGGATCGATGGCGAACTCGATCCGGCGATCTGCGGCATCTCTGTCCCGGTCCGCGGCCAGGGCGGCCGGGTGGTGGCGGCGATCAGCATCAACACGATTTCAGGAACCGTGGATGAAGCCGCCGCGAAAGCGAAATTCCTGATTGCGCTGCGCCGCACCGCGCAGGATATCCGCACCCAGACCTTGCCGGCCGGCTGAATCGCCCGGCAAGCCTTTTAATCGGCAGGCCATTTTGTTAAGTCAACGCGCCGCCGATCAACGAGCGTGACCAAGGGAGCCGCTATGATGAAACTGCTCAACCCCGACGACCTGGTCGCGATCGATATCCATACCCATGCCGAAGAGCCGTGCGGCTGCCACGGCGACGACGGCTATGACGATTTCCAGGCGAAGATGGCAGACTACTTCAAGTCGCCGCACAAACATCCGCCGACCGTGCCGGAGACCGCCGCCTATTATCGCGCCAGGAAAATTGCCGCGGTGATCTTCCCGGTCGATGCCGAGCGCGAAACCGGCTTCCGCCGTTACAGCAATGACGAGATGATCGAACTGACCCGGCAGAATGCCGACGTGCTGATCCCGTTCGCTTCGATCGATCCGCACAAGGGCAAACTCGGCGTGCGCGAAGCGCGACGACTGATCGCGGATTACGGCATCAAGGGCTTCAAATTCCACCCGACCATGCAGGGCTTCTATCCCAACGACCGCATGGCCTATCCGCTCTACGAGGCGATACAGGAAGGCGGCGCGATCGCGCTGTTCCATACCGGCCAGACCGGCGTCGGCTCCGGCATGCCGGGCGGGATGGGGATGCGGCTGAAATATTCCAACCCGATGTATATCGATGACGTCGCGGTGGATTTCCCGGACATGAAGATCATTCTCGCGCATCCCTCCTTCCCCTGGCAGGAAGAAGCGCTATCGGTCGCGACCCACAAGCCGAACGTCTACATCGATCTGTCCGGCTGGTCGCCGAAGTATTTTCCGCCGATCCTGGTGCGCTACATCAATTCGATTTTACAGGACAAGATGCTGTTCGGCTCGGACTGGCCGGTGATCATGCCGGACCGCTGGATGGCCGATTTCGCCAAGCTCGACATCCGCGACGAGATTCGGCCCAAGGTCCTGAAGAACAACGCACGGAAGTTGCTCGGCATATGACGAGGGACGAATTGTCGGGCAGGCTGGCCGACGCCCGGCAATATGCCGCGATCGCGACGGCGTTTGCGCTGCCGCTGTCGACCAGCGCGCAGGCGATCGCGGTATCGATCTTTGCCGTGCTGGCGCTGCTGACGATGGATCGCACGCGCTTCCTCGCCACGTTGCGGATGCCGGCAGCCTGGCTGCCCGTCGCTCTGTTCGCGCTGATCGTGCTTGGCGTGCTGTGGTCGGTGCAGCCAATCGGCCTCGCGGCCAAATGGATTGGTCCTTACTCCAAGCTGCTGCTGATCCCGCTGGTGATGGCCACCATTGTGACACCGAAGCAGGCGCTGCAGGTGGGCACCGGTTTCGTCGCGGCCTGCGTGATCCTGCTGGCGTTATCATGGGCCTCGTTCCTGTGGCCGACCGGCCCCTGGGGCTGGTTCAAGGGACCCGGCGTTCCCGTCAAGGACAATGCGGTGCAGAGCGGCTGCTTCGCGCTGTGCGCGTTCGGCCTGGCGATCGGCGCGCTGCAGACCTGGCATGCCGACCGCCGCCGCGCCGCCTTCATGGTCACATTGGCGCTGCTGTTCTTCGCTGACGTGTTCCTTATCTACCTGTCGAAGACCGGCGCGATCCTGACCGGGGTGCTACTGGTGCTGCTGCTGCTGCACGTCGAGGGTTGGAAATACAGGATCGCCATTGCCGTGCCGGCGATGCTCGTCATCGCGGCTGCGCTGCTGGCCTCGGCGCCGGCGCAGCGACGGCTGACCGAGATCTCTTCCTATCTCGGCGTGGGCAAGGGAAGTAGCGCCCCCACCGTCGCGGCACCTCCCGTCACCACACCTGCAACCGATGCCCCTGCTCCGGCGTCTGCTCCGCCCCCCGCGGCGCCCCCCGTTCCCACTTCTGCAGCTGCTCCCGCCCCTCCCCCGGTCCGCTCGCTGGCGGGCGTTATCGTCGAAGGGGGGGCCGAGACGCTGTCCACCGGCGCGCGGCTGGATTTCTGGAACAAGGCGATCGGCTTCGTGAAGCAGGCGCCGCTGCTCGGCCACGGCACCGGCAGTATCAGGCCGCTATATCAGAGCATGGAAGCGACACAACCCTCGCTCTATGGCGAGGCGACGCCGGATCCGCACAACCAGACGCTTCACGTCGTTCTGCAGGTCGGCCTGATCGGTGGCCTGCTGCTTTGGGCGATGTGGATTGCGCACGCCCGGCTGTTCTTCGCGCGCGACCTCGTCAGCATCCTGGGCCAGGCCGTCGTGCTGCAGAACGTGATCGGCGGGCTTTTCAACAGCCACATCTCGGCCGTGACACAAGGCATGTTGTATTGTCTGGCCGTGGGATTGCTGGGCGCCGTCGTGATATCGAGGCAGGCCACGACTCCACTGTCGTCATCCTGAGGCGCGCCGTCTCGCGGCGAGCCTCGAAGGATGCAGCGACAAACGCTGGCGCTTGCAGCTACTTCAGCTTCAGCCACCGCTTCAAATAACGCCGCCGAAATTTTTGCACGGCGAACTGCAGCCGCAGTTTGAGCTGACCGTGGCCCTTGCGGTCGAGCGAGCTCTTGAACAGGCCGTTGAGGCTGCCCTGCTCCGCCAGCGGCGGCTCCGGCCACAGGAACGGGATGCCCAGTTCGGGATCGGCGGTGTTGAAGGCAATGTCGATCGGCTCATGCATCGGATGCCGCGCGATCCAGTCGAGCCGCGCCTGCGCTTCCACTGCGCCCAGCACATAGGCTTCCATGTTGCGAACGCGATTGCCGGGGTAAACGAGCTGCCCCGGGCGAAGCTGCGCCGCGGGCGTATAGAAATTGGTGGCGGCGCCGAGATGCAGGATGCGCGGCCGCGGCCAGTTTTGCGCTTCATCCAGCACCCGCTTGAGCTGCGCGCAGAAATCCG
The DNA here is from genome assembly GCF_028290495.1 of Tardiphaga sp. Classification (GTDB taxonomy): domain Bacteria; phylum Pseudomonadota; class Alphaproteobacteria; order Rhizobiales; family Xanthobacteraceae; genus Tardiphaga. The sequence continues at coordinate 21,066 of NZ_JAQGJT010000018.1, read as the reverse complement.
GCACCAGCTGCGCGTCATCCTCGAACACCAGCGCCAGATCATGGCCGCGCTCGCAGATCCGCTGCATGGCGACGACGTGTTTCAGCGCGCTGGATTTTTGCCGCATCGTTAGATCGGCACCTTCGGCGAAGTAGGCGCGATCGACGTCGGAAGTGATCTCGTCGGCGTCGAAATCCAGCACCCACTCGAACTTGATGCCGGCGCGGTCAAGCTCGCGCTGGATATGCTCGGTGCGCTCGGGCAGCGACTTGGCGTGGATCACATAGGCCGGCAGCATCATGGGTCTCCGCGGAGGCGCGCCTGCGCCCGTGCGCTGTCCGTATAGGGAAAAAACCACCGTCTGGAAATGCCGCGCCGCCAGCCGCGAAACGGGCAGGCTTTTCCGGAACTGCGCGCCGTGAGGGCACAGCGGGCTACCCGTCCTCTCCGCCGAAACGACCCCGGGATGCGGCAGCCGATCCAATCTTGCGACCACGACGCGCGATTCCTTTCGATGACCGGGAATGTTTCGCCTGCCGAATGCCTCGCGAGGAGAACAACGCCACCGTCCCGGGGCCGCCCGCGACACGCCTGTCGCTATTTTTGCGCAGGGGTCGACAGCGCCGCCGCGGCGCACGACGTTCCCCTGCAATGACGAACGAAATCCGGACCGCGATCATGACGCAGCACATCCAGGCCCAGCATTTGCCCCGCGCCGAGACCGGCATCGCTCGCGCCTGGCGACTGGTGGCGTCGTTCTTCTCCATCGCCGCCCGCAGCCTGCCCGCCGCCGGCGTCTGATCGTTTCCTCCATCGGTACCCACTGAGCTGCCACGACCGCACCGCGGCAGGCGACGGCGCGCGACCTTTTGGCCGCCGGTCCCCGCTTGCACGCCCTCCGGGACGATGTTAGCCAAGTTGTACGATGACCCTACAAGATAAGCCCAGGCCGCCGCGCAAGAGCGCCGTTTCGGAGCCGCCTGCGCTGCTGCGGCCACTCGATCCGGTGCGCCGGCGCACCGAGGAAGTGGTCGAGCGCATCAAGGCCCAGATCACCGAGGGCCAGCTGCCGGCTGGCGCCCGGCTGCCGACCGAGCAAGCCATGATGGCGGCGATGGGCGTTAGCCGTACCGTGGTGCGCGAGGCGATCTCGGCGCTGCGCGCCCGCGGACTGGTCATGACGCGGCAGGGCGCCGGCGCCTTCGTCAACGCCGATCCGAACCGGCAACCCTATGCCATCGATCCGGACGGGCTTGGGTCGCTGGCCAGCGTGATCGAAATTCTCGAACTGCGCACCGCGGTCGAAATCGAAGCCGCGGCCTTCGCCAGCGAGCGCGCCACCGCCACACAGCTCAAGGCCATCGCCAAAGCGGCTTCGACCTTCAGCCGCGCCATTGCCAACGGCGATCGCGCCGTGAAGGAGGATTTCGATTTCCATCTGGCCATCGCCATCGCCACACAGAATGCGCGCTTCGTTGGCTTTCTGGAATTCCTGGGCGGGTTGATCATCCCGCGCCAGAGCATCCGCACCTTCGAGGGCAACGCCGACCTGCAGAAGCGCTATCTGGAAAGCGTCGAGCGTGAGCACCAGCTGATCGTCGATGCCATTATCGCCCGCGAACCGCGCAAGGCCCGCGACGCCATGCGCAAGCATCTGCTGAACGGCAAGGAGCGCTATCGCCAGTTGGCGGTGGGGGCAGGCTAGCCCTACCTGAACCCGAACGCGTGCGGCAGCGCCATCGAGAACCACGGCACGTAGGTCACCAGCATCAGGACCGCGAACATCACCCAGTAGAACGGCCAGATGCCGCGCATCACCTCGTCGACGGAGACCTTGCCGATCGCACAGCCGACGAACAACGTGGTACCGACCGGCGGCGTCAAGAGGCCAATGCCGAGATTAAGAAGCATCACGATGCCGAAATGCACGGGGTCGATACCGAAACTCTTCACCACCGGTAGCAGGATCGGCGTGCAGATCAACAGCAACGGCGCGAGATCCAGCGCGGTCCCGAGGACCAGCAGCATGATGTTGATCCACATCAGCAGCACGTATTTGTTCGACGAGATCGCGACGAAGAATTCGGTCATCTTCAGCGGCATCTGCATCAAGGCGGCGATGTAGCCGAAGCAGGATGCGGTCGCCACCAGCGTCAGCACCATCGCCACCGTCTGCAGCGTGCGATAGGTCAGCATCGGCAGCTCCGACCATTTGTAGTCGCGGTAGATGAACATGGTGACGAAGAACGCCCAGACGCAGGCCACCGCACCGGCCTCGATCGGCGTGAACACGCCGGTGAGGATGCCACCGAGTACGATCACCAAAGTCACGATGCCCCAGGTGGCGTCACCGAGCATCTTCAGCGCCTGCTTCATCGGCACCGGCTCGCCCTTCGGATGACCGTCGCGATAGGCGATATAGAGGCACAACAGCATGATCGCGAAGCCGAGCAGCAGGCCAGGCACGATGCCGGCCAGAAACAGGCTGGTGATCGAGACCACGCCGCCGGTCGCCAGCGAATAGATCACCGCGTTGTGGCTCGGTGGCACCAGGATCGCCTGCACCGAGGCGGAGATCGTGACGTTGGTGGCGAACACCCGCGGATAGCCCTTCGCCGCCATCTGCGGGATCATCACCGAGCCGATCGCCGAGGTATCCGCTACCGAGGAGCCGGAAATGCCTGACATGATGGTGGTGGCGAGAATGTTGACCTGGGAGAGCCCGCCCCGGATTCGCGTGAAGCCGACCACCACCGCGGCGAAGTCCACCAGCCGCCGCGCCATGCCGCCCTCGGCCATGATCGCGCCGGCCAGCACGAAGAACGGCACCGTCAGCATCGACACCTTGCCGACACCGCTGGAGAGCTGCTGCATTACCGCGGCCACCGGCAGGTCAATCCACAAGGCGCCGACCAGCGCCGACAGCGCCAGCGCAAAGGCGATCGGCATACCGATGGCGAAGAACAGGCACATGCTGAGCAGGAGAAGGGCGATGTCCATATCGGTGTTTTCTTTGCTTTTGCGGAAGGACTAATCGAGCAGAACGTGGGCGTCGCTGCCATCCTGTGGCGGCGGGCCGATGGTCAGGCGCTCGATCACGAACAGCAGCATCATGGCGCCCGCGGCCGGAATCGGCAGGTAGGTGATACCGACCGACAGAGCGGGGAATTCATCGACCGAGTTTCCCCAGGTCGCCAGCACCAGCTTCATGCCCCAGACCAGCATGAACAGCGCCATCGCGCCCATCAGCAATTCGCTGATGAAGGCCGCACCGACGCGCAGCCGCGGCGACAAAAGATTGGTCCCGACCGTCATGTTCATGTGAATGCGCTGGCGATAGCAGTTCGCGGCGCCAATAAAGGTCACGGCGACGGTGAGCAGCACCGCCAGCGGCTCCGGCCACGACGCCGCGCTGTTGAGGATATAGCGGGTGTAGACAGCCCACGGGATGATCGCCGAGATCAGCACCAGCGCGATACACGACGTCACCGCCCCGGTCCAGTACAGCGCATCCATCGCGCGACGGAAGGCATGGGCAGCACCGGGGCCATCTGCTGCGGGATGATGGCCGGAAGCAATCTGCTGTTTTGTAAGCACGTCGGACATGGGCCCCCGGCAATGATGATGTAAGAAATTCCGTGACGCTGTCGTTCCGGGTCTGCACTTCAGACGGCGAAGCCGAATGGAGTGCAGACCCGGAACCCCGAGCTGTTTTGAGCATCTCTGGATTCCGGGTTCGCGCGCAGCTAAAGCTACGCGCGCCCCGGAATGACAGAGCTAGCTCACCGCCGAAATGCGCTTGGTCATCTCGGCGTATTTGGCGCCGTACTTGTCCCACACCGGCTTCACCGCGTCGCGGAACGGTTGTTTGTCGACAGACGTGACGACGTCGGTGCCGACTTCCTTCATCTTGTCGAGCGCCGTCTTCTCGGCGGCGTACCACAACACGCGCTGCTCGGCCTGCGCCTCGCGGCCGAACTTCTTGACCAGCGCCTGGTCATCCTTGGAGAGCTTGTCCCAGGACGCTTTCGAGAACACCAGGAGTTCGGGGATGATCAGGTGCTCGGTCATCGAGAAGTATTTCGCGACCTGGAAATGGTTCTGCGCCACGAAGGTCGGCAGGTTGTTCTCAGCGCCGTCCACCACGCCGGTCTGCATCGCGTTGTAGACCTGGTCGAAGCCCATCGCGACGCCGTTGCCGCCGAGCGCATTCATGGTGTCGATGAACAGCGGATTGCCGATCATCCGGATCTTCAGGCCCTTGAGGTCGGCGATGGTCTTGATCGGCCGCTTGCTGTTGTAGATATTACGCGAGCCGGCGTTCATCCAGCCCAGCGCCACCAGCCCCGTCTTCTCATTGGCCGTGATCTTGTTGAGAAGTTCGTTGCCGATCTCGCCGTCGAGCACCGCTTCCATGTGCTTGGCGTCGCGGAATACGAACGGCATGTTGAAGACGTTGACGTCATCGACCACCGGGCCGACCGCGCCGACCGAGATGCGCGCGATCTGCAGCGCACCGACCTGCGCCTGCTCGATCGCTTCCTTCTCGCCGCCGAGCTGCATGGAGGGAAACATCTGGACCGTGAGCCGGCCGTTGGTGGCGGCGTCCAGCTTCTTGCCCATCTGGATGACAGATTCCACCGTGGGATAGCCCAGCGGGTGAACGTCGGAGGCTTTCAGAACCATCTTGGTTTGGGCGAGCGCCGGGGTCAGGCGACCGAGGCCGCTGGCGCCGACAGCAAGCGCGGCGAGGCCGCCGGTGACGACATCTCTTCTTCTCATGGACGAAATCCTCCCTGTGAATTTCCCGATTCCAGCACTTTGGCCGGTTTTTTTATTCGCCCCGTTCGGGGTCGATGTTGTGGGCAGTGTAGGAGCGCCCAGTCGCGTCGTCCATCGGCTTCGACGCGCAACCGCGTCATAAAGTTGTACGATGACCCGACATCTAGCATCGGGCCGCCGCACGGGCAAGCAGCGACGATACAACCTTCGCAGAACTAAAGTCGCGCGTGCGGTGCGGTGGGATAGGATGAAGCTAGGCGACTTCGGCAGCGCGCGCGGCCGACACCACGTTCCACCATGCCTCCAGCGAGGCCCGATCGCAATTCAGCCGAGTGGCCATGCCGCCGGAGAAGGCATCCCAGTCCGCCAGTCGTGCGGCCGGAACGGCGATGAGCACGGGAATGTCGGCACTCAGCGCGCGCTCGATCAGATAGGACAGCCCCTTGCCGTCGCGCTCCTGCCGGCCGAAGCGGTTGATGATGACGAGGTCGGCGCCGCCGTCGATCGCGTCAGCCACTTGCGTGCCCGCCGCGAGCAATTGCCCGAGATCGAGCTTGCAGCCGGTCGCGCCGGGGCCGAGGTCCTGAAACAGGCGCAGCGTATCGCCGCTATGCACCAGCAGCGCCGAGAGCTGCGGCGGATCTGCGAGGGGATGGCCGAGTTGCACCAGCCCGACGGCACGCAGGCCGCTTCCATTCAGATCGGCCGCAAAGCCGCGCAGCAGCGCATCGGGATCGTGGCTGTCGTCGTAGACCAGCGCGGCGAGATGGGGGGCATCGGACATCCGGCGAGCATGCTGTGGCGGCGTGAAAAAATCAAATCAGGGTTGGCGCTGGCCGCATTCCGGGCAGCGATACCCGCCCTTGGTGACGCGGTGCAGGCCGCGGCACACCCACCGGCGCGCGATCGCATGGATCGGCCGCCGCGCCAGCTGGTAGATGAAGTACATATCGAGCATCAGAGCGGTCCTGTCGTCCCGGCATAGATGGGGCGGCGTCCAAAGAAGAGAACGCCGCCCCGGTCGCATCAGCCATGCAGTTTTTTCGCGGTCTCGGCGATCACCCTGCCTTGATAACGGGCGCCGGCGAGTTCGTTTTCGCTGGGCTGGCGGCTGCCGTCGCCGGCGGAGATTGTGGTCGCGCCGTAGGGCGAACCGCCGGTGACTTCGTCAAGCTTCATCTGGCCGCCGAAGCCATAGTTAAGGCCGACGATGGTCATGCCGAAATGCAGCAGGTTAGTGATGATCGAGAACAACGTGGTCTCCTGACCGCCATGCTGTGTCGCGGTCGAGGTGAAGGCGCCGCCGACTTTGCCGTGCAGCGCGCCCTTGGCCCACAGGCCACCCGCCTGGTCGAGGAAGTTGGCCATTTGCGAAGTCATGCGGCCGAAGCGCGTGCCGGTGCCGACGATGATGGCGTCGTAGTTGACGAGGTCACCGACAGTGGCGATCGGGGCGGCCTGGTCCATCTTGTAGTACGAGGCCTTGGCGACATCGGCGGGCACCAATTCCGGCACGCGCTTGATATCGACGGTCGCGCCGGCCTCGCGCGCGCCTTCGGCTACGGCATTGGCCATTGTCTCGATGTGGCCATAGGCGGAGTAATAAAGGACGAGAACTTTGGTCATGGTGATCTCCTGTGAGGAAAAAGAAGGTTCAATGAAAGTGTTAGTGTTCGTCATTGCGATAAGCGAAGCGACGCGACAATCTAGAGACGGCAAGCGCCTGAAGAGCTGGATTGCATCGTCGCAAGGGCCCCTCGCAATGACGGAGAGTCTCAGGCCGCGTCGACCAGCACCAGTTCGGAGTCTTCCAGCGCGGTGATGGTGACGCTGGCCTCGTTGTGGATCGCGACACCGTCGCGGGTGTTGACGCGGATGCCGTTGATCTCGACCGCACCGGCGGCCGGCACCAGGTAGCCGTTACGCGCCGCGGCCAGCGGATAGGGCACGCTCTCGCCGGCTTTCAACGACGTCGCCATCACCCTTGCATCGGCGCGGATCGGCAACGCCTCGGTATCCCCGGCAAAGCCACTGGCGATGGTGACGAAGCCGCCGGAGCGATCCGCCTTCGGAAACGGCTTGGCGCCCCAGCACGGCTGACCGCCATCGACCTTAGGCTCCAGCCAGATCTGAAAGATCTTGGTCGTCGAAGGTTCCAGATTGTACTCGGAATGCCGGATACCGGAGCCCGCGCTCATCACCTGAACGTCGCCTGCCTCGGTGCGCCCCTTGTTGCCAAGGCTGTCCTGATGGGTAATCGCCCCCTCGCGGACATAGGTGATGATTTCCATATTGGCGTGCGGATGCGCTGGAAAACCGGTGTTGGGCTGGATCTCGTCGTCGTTCCAGACCACCAGATTGCCGATGCCGGAATTTTCGGGGTCGCGGTAGCTGCCGAACGAGAAGTGATGCTTTGCCTTGAGCCAGCCGTGGTCGGCGGCGCCAAGTTCATTGAAGGGGCGAAGCTTGATCATGACGATTTCTCCGGGGGGTGAAGCGTTGGGGTCTAGATAGACCTGCCCGGATGACGCATAAATAGAAATGATTGAAACTCATCATTGAGGAATTTGATGTCTAAACTTCCCGATTTCGAGGCGCTGGCGATCTTCGCCAAGGTGGTCGAGTTGCGCTCCTTCGCGGCAACGGCCACCGAACTGGGACTGTCTACCGCCACCGTCTCCAAGGCCGTCAGCCGGCTCGAGGAGCGGCTCGGGGCCCGGCTGTTCAACCGCACCTCGCGGCGGATAGCGCTCACCGACGCCGGCCGAACGCTGGCGGTACGCGCCGTGCAATTGCTGGCGGACGGTGAACTGGCGGAGAGCGAGGCGCTGGCACAATCCGCGACGCCGCGCGGGCTGGTGCGCCTCGCAGTGCCGATGACCTACGGCACCAAAACGCTGGCGCCGCTGCTGCCGGAATTTCTGGCGGCCTATCCCGAAGTCTCGATCGACCTCAGCCTGAGCGACGCCACCGTCGATCTGATCGGCGAAGGTTTTGACGCCGCCATCCGCATCGCCACCCTGCCCGACTCGTCCCTGATCGCGCGGCGGCTGTGCGGCATGCCGCGTTATATCGTGGCGTCGCCGGCGTATTTTGCCAGGCATGGCCGGCCGACGCATCCGATGCATCTCGCGGAGCACGCGTGCCTCGGCTACACCTACCTCTCCACGCCCGGCGTCTGGCACTTCAGCAATGCCGCCGGCGAAACGGCCAGCATCCGCCCCGCCGGCCCGCTGCGCGTCAACAATGGCGAAGCGCTGCTGCCGGCGCTGCTGGCGGGCCTGGGCATTGCCGACCTGCCGGAGTTCATCTGCGGCGCAGCGCTAGCCTCCGGCGAGCTCGAAGCCGCGCTGCAAGACTGGTCGCAATCGCAGAGCGGCGTGTATCTCGTGACGCCGCCGGGTGGCCCGAGGCCGGCGCGGGTCGAAGTGCTGCTGGAATATCTGGCCAAGAAACTGGGGCGCGCAGCGAGTCTGTAGTCTGCAACCCGGATGTCGCTGTGGTCATCCGGCCTACGCCACATCAACAGCGCAAAATCTCTGCGCTGTACAGAACGACGACACTTTCGTTGTTCGTCAGCCTGCATCTTCAGTCAGCCATTTCATTGACTGGCGCGGCTTCGCGCGTAGCTTTGATGCACCCTGTCGCATCCGAGAAATCATCATGAACAAGCGCCTTTCCGCCACGCTCATTGCCGCTGCCCTCAGCGCGACGCTCACTACCTTTGCCTTTGCCGCCGATCCCGTGACGCTGCGGATCGGTGACCAGAAGGGCGGCAACCGTTCGCTGCTGGAGGCCGCGGGACTGGCGAAAGACCTGCCCTACAAGATCGTGTGGTCGGAATTTCCCGCCGCGGCGCCGATCCTCGAAGCGCTCAACGCCGGCGCACTGGATGTCGGCCACACCGGCGATCTCGCCTTCCTCTCGATCTATGCCGTGGGCGCGCCGATCAAGGCGATCGGCGGCGTTCGCGCCAACCCCGACACGCAAGCAATCCTGGTGCGCAACGATTCCCCGATCAAAACCGCAGCCGACCTCAAGGGCAAGCGCCTCGCCGGCACCCGCGGCGGCTGGGGCCAGTTCCTGATCGACGCCACGCTTGAGAAGGCCGGCTACAAGATCACCGACGCCACCTTCGCGCCGCTCGGTCCGGTCGATGCCAAGATCGCATTGGTCGCCGGCTCGATCGACGGCTGGGCGGTGTGGGAGCCCTACGTCTCCTTTGCCGTACTCAAGGACAATGCCCGCGTCATTGCCGATGGCGCCGGGCTGACGCCGACGCTGACCTTCATCATCGCCTCCGAACAGGCCATCGCCACCAAGCGCGAAGCCGTCGCCGATTTCCTGCAGCGCCTCAACAAGGCCCGCACCTGGTCGCGCGAGCATGTCGAGGAATACGCAAAGAACACGGCCGAACTGACCAAACTGCCGGAAGACGTGCTGGTGCGCGCCTACAAGGCGCAAGATACGAGGCCGATCGCGATCGATGACGGCGTGATCAAGGAGTTCCAGGAAGCCTCGGACCGCGCGACGCGTTACGGAATTTTGTCGAAGCCCGTCGATGTCAGCAAGGCAGTGGACCGCAGCTTCACGCAAGGCGCGTCGGTGTCGAACTAGGCGTCACTGGCTCGCTCTCCGGACGCCGCACGTAAGCGGCCGAAGCGAAAACCCGCAACGAGTCGTCCCCACGAAATCGGGGGCGACCAAGAGAGAGGCCTACTTCGTCGTCGCTACCGGCGTGCCGTCCTTCGGCAGGATTTCCACCGTCGCCGTGCGGCCGGCGACCAGCAACACGCCGGGCGGCAATGTATCGAGGGCGATGCGGACCGGAACGCGCTGGGCGAGGCGAACCCAACTGAAGGTCGGGGTCACATTGGCGAGCAGGTTGCTGCCTTCGGCCCGATCGCGGTCCTCGATGCCGGCGGCAATGCTTTCGACGCGGCCGGTAAGCCTGGCGGAATCGCCCATCAGGTGAATGTGGACCGTGTCGCCGACATGGATGCGCGACAGCTTCGTCTCCTCGAAATAGCCATCGACATGCAGGCTGTCGCTATCGACCAGCGCCAGCACGCCCTTGCCTGCGCTGACATAAGTGCCGGGCCGCAGGTCCATGTTGGAGATGCTGCCATTGACCGGGGCGTGGACTTCGCTGCGGTCGAGGTTGAGCTGCGCGATCGCTTGCTCGACGACGCCCTGATCGTAGGACGCCTTGGCCTGCAACTGCGTCGCCACCACCTGTTCCTGCTTCTGCTGTGAGACGACATTGGCCGTCAGTTCGCGGTAGCGCTTCAGGTCGGCGTCGGCCTGCTCCAGCACCGCCTGGCGGCCTGCGACCACCGCCTCAGCCTGCTGCAGGGCCAGCGCGAAGCGCGCGCGGTCGATACGGAAGATGATGTCGCCGCGCTTTACCTTCTGATTGTCCTTCACCAGTATCTCGGTGACGAAGCCCGACACGTCCGGCGCCACTGTGACGACGTCGGCGCGGACGCGGCCATCGCGCGTCCAGGGCGCGTCCATGTAGTAGACCCAGAGATAACGGGCGACGGCGAGCGCTGCGACCACCATCAGCGCGGTGACCGCGAAACGACGGACGAATCCAACTGTGTTTTTCATGACGGTAATCCCGACGAAAGATAGACCACGCAGCCGAGCAGGCAGACGTAAAGGGCAAGATCGAACAGCGCACGGTGCCAGACGTATCTATAGAACCCGATGCGCGCCAGCAGTGGCCGTAGCACCGCCCCAATCAGGTAGGTGATGATCAGCCAAAACAGCAGCGTCGGCACCAGAATTCCGAACAGATCCACTTGAAATTTCATGCCGCCGCGCTCCCCGTCTGCTGCACGATGTCCGGCCGGTAGGGCGGCGCGTCAGGAAACAGCCCGCGGCGAATTCCGACGAGACCTATCAGCGCATCGCCGCGAACGGCGTCGTCGCTCTCCGTCATCGCTTTGGCGAGCGCATAGTCGATCCGCTGCAGCAGCGCCGGCAGCATTTCGCTTCGGTCACGCCGGCGAAAATCGGCGGCGAGTTCGTCGAGCATCGCATCGATCGCCTCCAGCGTGGCGGGCGTGAGGTTGTGCCGGGCACGGCGGAGGTCGACGATGTTGAGGCCGACGCGCAATTCTCCGAGACTGTCGAACTTGCCGAGTTCGCTGTTCGGCATTGCGGCCAGCCGCGGCGCCAGCAGGCCAATGCGATTCAGCATCATGCCGGCGAAGGCGGCGCGGTTTCGGTTGCCACGGCTCTCGGCGGCCCACGCCAGCGCGGTCCAGCCCTTGCGCATCAGGCGCCGCACACTCCATTCGGCGCCGACCGAGCGCGCCAGCAGGATGGTGAGCGCGGAAATCTCGACGCCGACGAAGAAGGCGATACCGGCATTGGCGAAGAAGGCGAAATCGGCACTGTAAGTCGCCTGGATCGCCATCAGGCTCGCGGTATTGGCCGCCAGCGCCATACCGATGAAGAACGTCGGCGGCCGCGCGATCAGGACGCCGAACAGCAGGAAAGTCGGCGCCAGCACGGCAATCAGCATTTCGATGTTGGATATCCCCGGCAGGATCGCAAACAGATACAGCGCGACGACGACCATCGATACGACCCCCCATTTGCCGAAGTCACGCAGGCCAACCGCAGGATCGTCCATCGTCGCGAAAAACGAGCAGCCCACCGCGGCCATCATCGGCGCCGACGAACCGTCGACCCAGCCGGTCATGATCCAGAAGGCGCAACACAGCACGATCGCAAGCGTGGCGCCGCCAGCAGACCACAGCGCCATGCCGTGATCGATATGGCGCATCGGCGCGGCGCCTGCCTCGGGATGGAAAAGGAGTTTGGCGCCGGGCGGGCGTCCGCCTTCGGCGATCGCCTGGCTCAGCACGCGGCAGTCCTGCGAAATGTCCAGCAGATCGCGCAGCCGCATCAGCAGGCTGGCGGTCATGATCTCGTCCCATGACGAACCGCCGTGCATCGTCGGCAGTTGCGCCGAGATCGCGGCCCGCAAGGCGTCCGCCGGCTCGCGCTCCATTCCGCCTTCGATCCAGCGCGCGACATCGTCGACCAGTGCCGTCAGCCGCGGCTGTGTGGTCCGCACATCGTCGCCCAGAGCCTCGATGCGGTCGGCGATCGAGGACAACAGCGGCAGCAGCATCAACATGCGCAGCCGCAGCGCGCGCAGCCAGCGCGGCGTATCGCGGCTGACGCTGTGGTCATAAACCATATGGTCCGACAGCGTATCGATCTCGACAGCGTCGGCGGCGAGCCGCAGGCGCTGCGCGCGCGTCCCCGGGTCGGCGCCGTTGCCGGCCAACACCTGCCCGCTGAGACGGCGCGCGCTGGCGAGCCAGCTATCGACCCGTGCCGACACCGCCGGCCCGACGCTGCGCGGCAGCACGACGGTGGAGACAACGCTCGCACAGACGATGCCAAGAATGATCTCCTCGCTGCGCGCCACCGCGAGGTCGAAGATCGCCGCCGGCTCCGATACTGCAGGAAAACCGATCAACGCAGCGGTATAGCCGGCCAGCATGAACATGTAGCTGCGCGGGGTGCGATCGAGCAGCGAGACATAGAGGCAAAGCCCGACCCAAAGCGCGAGCCCGAGGCTGAGCAACTCCGGCGCGTTGACGAGGTTGGGCACCAGCACGACTGTGGCGCACGCGCCGATCAACGTGCCGGTGACGCGGAAAAATGCTTTGGAACGCGTCGCGCCGGCCAGAGGCTGAGAGGCGATATATACCGTCGCCAGCGCCCAATACGGCCGCGGCAAATCCATCGCCAAGGCGATCAGCAATGCCATCACCGCCGCAAAAAAGGTCTTCAGCGAAAAGATGATGTCAGCATGACGGACGAGAAACGGCGGACGGGCAGCGGTCATGAGCGTACTTCTGCCTCCCCGGCGGACTCAACGGAGCGGCTGGCGGAAAGTTCGATCCGGCGCAGCACATCGAAGGTGACGGCGAGTTCGTCGGGCGTGACGCCCTTCAGCAATTCGGCGCGGACACGGCGCATCACGCGCTTGATCTCATCGGCCTTGGCTTCGCCGAGCGGCGTCAGATGCAGTATCTTCGCGCGGCGGTCGGTCGGGTCTTCGTGACGTTCGACTAGCCCTTCGGCGGCGAGCAGGTCGATCAACCGTACCACCGAGGGACCCTCAAGGCCCATCTCGTCGGCGAGCACGCCCTGGCGCACACAGGTACCGCCGCGCGACAGGATCAGCAGCGGACGCGCGGTGGCCTCCGAGAGCCCGTGCGCCGACAGCGCCTGATCCGCGCGCCGCCGCCACACCCGTGACAGCCGCGCGACGAGAAGACCGAGTTCGGACTGAATCTGGGATTGAGCTGGCGCCATGCCGAATTAGATAGGACGCTACCGATTAGGTGGCAATCGATATCGGCGGATGGCGGGGTCACGGTGTGGTGAGGGCTGGCAGGTAGTAAAGGGACAACATTGGATACGTGCAACAACGTGAGCCACGCTGTTGTTCATCCGGGACACCAGCGAAGATGTGTCGAACTCAATCCTTGGAGCGGCGCAGTTCCATCGCACCGTCGGAAGTCGCGTCCGGCCTGGCAGGGGTCGCCTTAACCGATCCGGTCGAAATCGATTCGATCTTTCCAATCTCGACCCGCGGCGTGGCGACGCGGGTCACGACTTCGGTGGCGGGGGCGCCGGCGTCTGCCGTGCGCGAGGGTTCCGGGGCGCGCAACGAGCGCGGCCGTGCAATGGCACGCGCCATCAGCATCTGACCGCCCTGGTGGCGGAAGTCGCAATAGGCGAAGCCCATGCCGGAGACGGCGCCGCGGAAGCTGCGCTCGTCATTCTTCACGAGGTTGAAACAGGGCTCGAACGGCAAGCCCTTGATGGAAGCGCAGATCGCCTGCCCTTTCACCTGCAGCGTATTGCCGGGCAGCCGCATGTTGCGTGACGGCCCGGAACCGGAGAACTGCACCGCGCCCGCTGCGCCGCCGTCATCGAAAATGCGTCCGGCACCGCGGGTACCGTCGAAGCAGCTGAAGGCGAACACCTTGCCGGCGACGAACTTGCGAGCTTCTTCCGCCGTCATCGAGCCGGCCATCGCCGGCATCGCGACCGATGCGGCGAACACGGCTCCCAATACAATACGCACAACCATAGGATACTCCGACCAACTGAGCGCGGATGACCGCCTGACGCCTTTACCCGCTGCTTACCATACCAACCGTGGCAACATTGGAGCATGGATGTTGGTAAAGTCTGAACATCGTCAGGAAATCTTTACCACGATTCGACCGCGGACCTGACCGGCGAGCACCCGGGCGCCCGCCTCGATAACCTCGTCCAGACCGATTTCCTGAGTGATTTCAGCAAGCTTCGCGTGATCCAGATCGCTCGCGAGCCGCGCCCAAGCCTGTTTTCGCAGCTCGATCGGGCACATCACGCTATCGATACCGAGAAGACACACGCCGCGCAAAATGAACGGTGCGACCGAGGAAGGCAGGTCCATGCCGGCGGCGAGACCACAAGCGGCGATAGCGCCGCGGTATTTGGTCATCGACAGCAGATTCGCCAGCGTGGTCGATCCGACGCTGTCGATACCGCCCGCCCAGCGCTCCTTGGCCAGCGGCTTGGCCGCTCCAGACAGTTCGGCGCGGTCAATGATCTCCGCAGCACCCAGACCCTTGAGGTAACCTTCTTCGGAGGTACGGCCGGTCGAGGCGATGACGTGGTAGCCGAGCTTCGACAGCACTGCGATGGCCACCGAGCCGACGCCGCCGGCCGCGCCCGTCACCACTACCGGGCCGTCGGCGGGCTTCAATCCGTGCTTCTCCAGTGCCAGCACCGAGAGCATCGCGGTGTAACCGGCGGTGCCGATCGCCATCGCGTCGCGCGTGGTCATGCCGTCGGGCAGCCGCACCAGCCAGTCGCCCTTGACGCGCGCCTTCTCGGCATAGGCGCCGAGGTGGGTCTCACCCATGCCCCAGCCGTTGCAGATCACTTTGTCACCGGGCTTCCAGTCTGGATGGCTTGAGGTTTCCACGGTGCCGGCGAGGTCAATGCCGGCGATCATCGGAAACCGCCGCACCACAGGCGCCTTGCCGGTGACGGCGAGGCCGTCCTTGTAGTTTACCGTCGACCATTCGACGCGCACCGTGACGTCGCCCTCCATCAGTTCGCTCTCGTCGAACTGCGTCAGCGCCACCAAAGTGGCCTTGTCGATCCGGATTGCCTTGAACATGCCCAACGCGCCGCTCCCTGAATTTTATCGGTGATTGCTTGGCCGCAATATGCCGCGCCGGGGCGGTAAACGCCACAGCGCGCGGCGGGACATCGCGCATGGCTGGCCAGCCGTTGCGCCATGATGCGCCCCGGCAGGCGTTCGCCGCGTTACGGCTTCAGTTCGGCCAGTTTGGCGGAGATTTCCGCGGTCTGCGCGGCGGTGCCCCAGCTCGGCGCGTCGCTGCCGTCGCCCCAGTTTCGCGGACGATAGAAGGTGTGCACGCCGGTGCGGTACATCTTCTTCATTTCGTGCACCCAGGACGGATGCACCCAATAGGCATGGTAGTGCGTCGACTTCGCCACTTCGGGCAGCCACAGCCGGCCATCGAGCGTCGCCTTGGCGATCTTGCGAGCGCGCTCCCACATGTCGGGCTCCTTGACCACGTCGGGAATTCCGTCGCACGCGAAGGTGAACTGACAGGCCAGGCGACGATGCTTGTTCTGGTAGACCACGCCGCAGACGGTAGTCGGATAGAAGCCGGAGAACACGCGGTTCATCACCACCTGCGCGACCGCCATCTGGCCGCGTACCGCTTCACCGCGCGCCTCGAAATAAACCGCTTCCGTCAGGCATTTTTCCTGCTTGGCGCGGCCCTTGTCCTCGGACAGGCCGAGCCGTTCGGCCGGCGTCTTGACGTGGGTGACAGCGTTGACCTCGCCCTTGCCGGCGATGCTTTCGCCGCCCTTGGCCGGATCGACCCTGACAGACGGCGCGATTGTCGCCTTCATGTCGGGATCGCGCGTGGTCGGCGCCGGCATCACAATCATCGGCTCTTCGCCAGGCTGCCAGCTTTCCATGGTCTCGACAGCGGCACCCAGTGACGAACTGCCAAAGAAAAGACTGGCGGTCTTGACCGAGAAACCATCCTTCGGGGGCGCGGGTTCCACGGCGATGACAGCTGTGTCGGACACCGTCTTCGGATCGGCGAGCGGCTGGGTTTCCAGCGACAGCGATGCATCATACTGCCGCAGCGGCGGTGCCTGCAGCGCCTCGGCCAGTTCCGGATCGAGCGGCGTGGTGTCCACTGGCATCGCCTCGACGGTCTTGGAGCCGCGCACCGAAGCGTTGTTGTCGAGCGAGTTATTGTTTTCGAGCTGGTCGGGCATCGCCGGGTTCGGCGTATGCAGCGCCAGACGATCGCCCTTGAGCGAGCGATCGACCCGCGGGAAATCGGAGGCCTCAAAGCGGCGCGGCGCTTCGATGAGAGGATTGCGGGTCAGCGCGCCGGTGATGTCATTGCCGGAGGTCTCAAAGCTGGCGAGCTGGAACGTGGGACTGCGCGAACCGATTCCGACCGGGCGACCGAACGAATAGGTCGCGACCTGGATCGAACTCACGGCAGAGGCGACCACGCGCTTTTGCCAGCGCTCAGTGACGCCCGGCTGGCGGGCCAGCAACGAAGCGATATCCTGATAGCCAACCTCTGTCGGGATCACTGCGAAGAAGCAGAGACCGCCGAAGAACGCGAACTGCGCGCCCTTCGGCCGGTTACGCACTACTGACATGATACGCCTACGCAACGCTTACACACACATTTGACCGTCCTGCACAATCGCTGCATTTCGATCTATTTCGTTGGTACTGAATTAAAGTTGCCGCAGAGTTAATCGCGATGCCGCGACGACACAGGCAAGCGGCGTGTGCGTTCCCGCAAAGCCTATTACCGCGCGTGGTAAACCGCGCCTCCACGAAAGTGGTAAACATCGCGTCAACGAAAATGGGCGTGCAAAAATTGTTCGCGCAGCTGCGACGACGCTAGAACAACGAGCCCTGTCCGCCATCATCCGGCACCGCGGCAACTGCCTTGCGCGCGACGGTTTTCTTCGCCGGCTTCAACGCCTCCGCCGCCGCAATCTGTTCGGCGGAGATCGGCAGGATCAACTGCGCATCATCGTTGCCTGCCTTGTTGACCGCGCTCGAAACCGGATGCCACGAGAATGCGCCGTCGCCCGGCGCGCACAGCATCGTCATCACATCCGAGGCGTTATCGGCGCTGCAATCCAGCCACTGCGCGAAATCTTCCGGCGCGATGGTGACCGGCACGCGGTGATGCAGTACCGACATGCCGGTGCTCGCCGCTGCGGTGATGATCGCGACGGTGTCGAGCTCCTCGCCGTTCGGTCCCACCCAGGTTTCCGACAGGCCCGCAAAGCCGATCGGCCCGCCGCCCCGCGGATGAATGAAATAAGGCTGCTTGCCTCCGTCGGAATTCTGCCATTCGTAATAGCCGTCGGCAGGAATGAGGCAACGGCGACGCCTGATCGCGTTCCTGAATGCCGGCTTTTCCTGCACGGTCTCGGCGCGTGCATTGATCAGCAACGTGAACTGGCGCGGGTCCTTTACCCAGGATGGCAGCAGGCCCCAACGCATCAACCGGAAATGCCGCGCGCCATTTTCAACGATGACGACGGGGACAGGCTGCGTCGGTGCAACATTGTACCGAGCCAGAAAATTTGGCTGTTCAATATAGGCAAATACCTGCCGCAGCGCCTCCGGCGCTGATGTTATGACGAAACGTCCGCACATATGCGTCCTGCATGTAATGTCTTCAGGCGTTTTTAACCCAGAATGCCGACAGTGCGAAACATGACCATGACGGCCCTGCAACCGGCAGAGTACGATCGCGATGAGCCGGGAAGTGCTGAAGCATTGCCGTCTGCGTCCGTGGCGGAGCTATTGGCGGCCAACATCAATCCGCGCACCGGGCTGGCCACCGATTACCTGAACCACTTCAACGAAGCCATCATGCTGCTCGAGCTGATCCCGGACATGCCGGACTGCTTCGAACTGTTCCTGGAATGGCAGCCGCTGTCGTACGCCGAGCACTTCATCAAATCCAATTTTCGGGCGCGCGACCTGGCGATCGCCTCGTATGAGTCCGCGAATCACATCCTGCGCTCCGAATTCGACGCCGTGGTCGCGACCATGACCTCGATCCTCACCGCGGTCGGCGAGGCGATGCGCTCGGTGCATCAGGACAAGACCCGCGCCACGCTGGCCGAACAGGCCGCGAACTGGGTCAAGCCGCTGGTCGGCGTCGCCGGCGGCATCATCAACGGCCGCGATCAGGAGTCGAACGTCGATGACATCATGTCGTATGCTGCGCCATGATCTCAGACGCCCCGATTCGCCCGCAACTCGCCGTCAGCGCCTCGATCTTTCGTGACGGCAAGGTCCTGCTGATTCAGCGCGCCCATCCGCCCGCCAAGGGCTCGTGGTCGGTGCCCGGCGGCCGCGTCGAATTCGGCGAGTCGCTGCATGTCGCGCTGGCGCGAGAGGTGATGGAGGAGACCGGGCTCCAGATCGAAATCCTCGGCATGGCCGGCTGGCGCGAGGTGCTGCCGGCGGCGTCCGGGGCCAAGCATTTCGTGGTGATGTCGTTCGCGGCACGCTGGGTCGCCGGGGAACCGGTGCTGAACGACGAATGTGATGACTTTGCGTGGCTGCCGCCAGACGCGCTGGGGCCGCGCCAGCTGACGCCCGGCCTGCAGGAAATCATCGATGCGGCCAAGGCGCTGGCCGGCGCCTGAGAGCGTTCGCCTTGCTTCGACCGCGCCGAAAAGGCATATCAGCCGGGTTCCTGGATCGATCCATGCCCAAGCATCTATTCGCCGCCGTGATGATCGTCGCAACCCTCGGGCTCGGCTCTGCCCGGGCGCAGGACGCGGCTGCGCCATTCGACGGCGACCTGGCGCGGCTCTCCGAGATTCTTGGCACGCTGCACTACCTGCGCGGCATCTGCGGCAACAATGAAGGCGCCAAATGGCGCAACGAAATGCAGGCGCTGGTCGATGCAGAGACGCCCTCCGGCGAGCGCCGCGCCCGCATGATCGCCAGCTTCAACCGCGGCTATAACGGCTTCCAGCAGACCTACCGCACCTGCACCCCCGCCGCCGGCATCGCCATCCGCCGCTATATCGAGGAAGGTGCGAAAATCTCGCGGGATCTCACCGCAAGGTATGCGAACTAGCCGCCTCACGACCGCGAAGCGACGCGGACCATCCATCGCAAAAACATAAAAGGGAGTGAACATGGCGCTACAATTCTCGACGGTGACCCGGAAGGGTCCGATCACCATCGTCACGCTGTCCCGGCCGGAAGTGTACAACGCGCTGCACACCGATGCGCATAATGAGCTGCACGATGTATTCAACGAATTCGCCGCCGATCCCGAGCAGTGGGTAGCGATCGTCACCGGCGCCGGCGACAAGGCGTTCTGCGCCGGCAACGATTTGAAATGGCAGGCGGCGGGGGGAAAACGCGGCTGGGACAAAGGCGGCTTCGCGGGGCTGACCTCGCGCTTCGATTGCGACAAGCCGATCATTGCCGCGGTCAACGGCGTCGCCATGGGCGGCGGGTTCGAGATTGCACTGGCTTGCGACCTGATCATCGCCTCGGAGAATGCGAGGTTCGCGCTGCCGGAACCGCACGTCGGCCTCGCCGCGCTCGCCGGTGGCCTGCAGCGATTGCCGCGCCAGATCGGGCTGAAACGCGCGATGGGCATGATCCTGACCGCGCGTCACGTCAGCGCGCGCGAGGGCCATGAGCTTGGCTTCGTCAACGAGGTGGTGCCGGCGGGCGAGGCATTGGCGGCCGCCGAGCGCTGGGCCGGGACCATCTGCAAGAATTCGCCGATGTCGATCCGCGCCTCCAAGCAGGCGATCCAGATGGGCATGGCGGTGTCGCTGGAACAGGCGATCACCGAGCAGCGCGAATATCCGGCCGTGAAGGCAATG
The DNA here is from genome assembly GCF_028290495.1 of Tardiphaga sp. GTDB lineage: Bacteria > Pseudomonadota > Alphaproteobacteria > Rhizobiales > Xanthobacteraceae > Tardiphaga. The sequence continues at coordinate 1,311 of NZ_JAQGJT010000018.1, read as the reverse complement.
GCGGCGTCGCAAGATTACATCGAGGGCCCAAAGGCGTTTTCGGAAAAGCGCCCGCCGAAATGGGCGGGGCGGTAGTTTCGCGAGTCCCGGGCGCGATGCGGCATTCTTCATGCCGCTTCGCAGAACCGGGACCCCGGTTTCTTCGAGTCGCAAGCAACCGGGACCCCGGCTCTGCAGCGCACCGCTTCGCGAAGAGCTACGCCATAGCGCGTCGAAGACGCGCGTAAACGCGCTTATGGCGCTGCGTCCGGGGAACGCAAGCTACTTCCTCTCCAATTCCCTTCGATACGCCGCATAGTTCGGCTGATCGACCGCGAGCTTATCCATTGTGGTCTGCCACAGATGCTCGACAAGTCCGGACGTTTGCAGATCGGCCTCGCCACTGGCGATTTTGCCAGCCAGCACACGGTTCAGTCCTTCCAGCGAGCCCTGCCGGCCGAGCAGCTGCGATAACCGCTCGACTTCGGCGGCATCGCTACCGCTCTCCAGCATCAGCTGACGTGTCACGAGGTCGAGCGCGTTGATGGCAACCCGCAGCTTGAACGCGTTATGCCCGCCGATCGTGGGCGCGATGTCGTTCCGCAAAAAATCCGCAACCGCCTTGATCAGTTCCGATGGTGTCGGCTCGTCCTGCATGTCATCCTCGCGGTGCAAGAAGTCTGAGTAAGTCGATTTCAGTCTCCGACGACCGCCGGCCGATCATCGCGCGTTCCATCGAGTGGTCGGGACTGAGGCGAAAGCGCTGCATCATGCCGCAGCACATGATTCCCCAGCGTAACGTGCCCATCACCTCCCAGAAGTTTACCCGCGCTGGGTCAACGCGTCCGCCGGCCGCTTCATAGCCCGCGAACAGCTCCTCGCGCGTGCCAAAACCGCCGACCGGTCGATCGATCTCGCCAAAACGCCAGGAGTTGACGCAGATCCAGCCCAGATCCTCCATCGGATCGCCGGTATGCGCGAGTTCCCAGTCCAGCACCGCGCGCACCCCGTCGGGGCCGATGATGAGGTTGCCGTGGCGAAAATCGCCATGCACCAGCGTCACCTCGGCGGAGGGACCTGGATCGTGATTGCGCAGCCAGCGCAGCGCCAGTTCGAACACCGGCCGCGGCCAGTCGAAGCTGCGATACTCCTGCTCGAGCTGGACGATTTCGGCAGCAGGGGTCATGCGGCGAAGTTCGGGCCATTCAGGCTGCGCTATTCCGTGGATCGCTGCGAGAATACCGCCACATTGGCGCGCCAGCCTCGGCCGTACTTTAACGAATTTCTGGTCGCGCAAGATCTTGCGCGGGATGGTTTCACCCTCGACGCGCT
>NZ_JAQGJT010000010.1 GCF_028290495.1 Tardiphaga sp. | reverse complement strand
AATCGACGGACTTTCGGGTCGTGCTTGTTGAGTCGCAGACCTTTCGACCCGATAGGTCTGAATTTGGCGGGCGCAGTGCCTGGCCCCTCACCCGCCGCGCATCTGACGATACGCGTCGACCTCTCCCCGCGAAAGAGCGGGGCGAGGTTAGAACGCGCTTCGTTCCGATTCAAATTTCAAACAGCCAAGCTTCCGTATTCTCGCGGCGCAATGCGTCCGAGGTTTGCAAGATCCCTCGCGAACCGCGCGGGGGGATGGAGCGGCGGGAGGCGCCAGGATGCTTGCGAGGCACCCTTGGAGGCGGGTGGTGAACCCACCTCGCGCGGCAAGGCAACCGCGCGCGCCCAAGGCAAGGCGCAGCGCCTCCCAGCGCTCCACCGGCCACCAGTTCATCGACCGTTCCGGGGCGCCCCGGTCCGGCCAGCTTTCGCTCTGTCAGCTAAAGGATCGCTTCTAGAAAGCGCCCCCTCATCGGACAGGACACGAGCAGGATAAGGGAGGTTTGGGGGACGGGGATAAGGAATGCGAAAAAATTTTTTCGTCAGTGTTTACAGCATCGTAGGGTAGGCAAAGGCGCCCTTGCGCCGTGCCCACCATATCAAGCGCAATCGCTGCGACGAGAAGTTGGTGGGCACGCCATCGAGCCGCGCATTCGCGCGGCCCGGTGGCTTTGCCCACCCTACAATTCGGGATTCAATTCGTCGGCAGCGGCACTTGGTCGTCGATCAGCGCATCCAGCGTCGCCTTGACGTCGACCTTGGCGTCGACCACGCCGGCCTGTTGCAGCGCGAGGCCCGCGGCGAGGATGGAGTCGCGCTGCGGCGCGCCGATCCGGCTGTGGGTCAGTTCGGTACGCTCCTTGAGCTGCTTGTCGACCACCGCCTCCGGCAGCTTGGTGACGCCGATAAAGGCCTTCTTCAACTCGGGATAGTTCTCCAGCGAATATTTTCGCGCCTCTTCATAGACCGCGAGCACGCGACGCGCCGCCTCCGGATAGTCCTTCAGGAACGCCTCGCGCACATTCAGCACGCCCCAGGTGTTGGCTTCGGGCTTGCGGAAGAACAGCCTGGCGCCGTCCTCGACCTCGGCCTGCGCCATCATCGGATCGAGCCCCGCCCAGGCATCGACGTCGCCGCGGATCAAGGCGGTCTTGCCGTCGGCGTGCTGCAGCAGCACCGGCGTGATATCCTTTTCGGTCAGCCCGGCATCGAGCAATGCGCGCACCAGAAAGATGTGCGGATCGGTGCCGCGGGTCACCGCAACGCGCTTGCCCTTGAGGTCGGCTACCGAAGCGATTTTGGAATCCTTGGCCGTCACCAGCGCGGTCCATTCCGGCCGCGAATAGACATAGACCGACTTGATCGGGTTGCCATTGATCCTGGCCACCAGCGCCGCCGAGCCCGCGGTCGAGCCGAAATCGATCGAGCCGGCGTTCAGAAACTCCAGCGCCTTGTTGGAGCCGGCCGACTGCACCCAGACGACCTTGACGCCGTCCTTGGCGAATTCCTTTTCCAGCAGGCCGTTCTGCTTGAGAATGATCGAGACCGGATTGTAGGTCGCCCAGTCGAGCCGGATCTCCTTCAGCGGCTCGGCGGCAAAGCCCGCCTGGGGCAACAGCACCGCAGCCGCCAGCAAACCCGCGACGGCGCGCCGTGATATGTTCGACATAACAACTCTCCCTGATGATCGCTGCAAGGCTGCAGCCTGACGCCGGTCGATGCGCACCGCCTCGATCCTCCGAGAGTTGTGCATGCCGGCTTTTGAAGTCAAAACGTTCTTTGATTTCAATCGGTTACGCATCCGACGTCAACGAGAAAATAAGTATCCAGAAAGTCTTCGCGCGAGAACGACGTTGCCCGAAAGGCATCAAACGCGGCATGGATCGGTCGTTGCCCGATATTGCCCGTGACAGCGCCCGCGGCGTCCGATATCCGGGATGGTCATGGACAGCATTGCAACCGCCACACGCCCCCCTGCCGACGCCCGTTTCGACACCGCGCGGATCACCGCCGCGATCGATGCGCTGGCGGCTGAACATCGCGGCCATGCCGACATCTTCCGCTCCAACGTCGCCAGGATGCTGAAGGCCGAACTGCTGGTCGCGCGGCAGGCGGCCGAGGCCATGCTGCTGAAGGACCGTCACGGCCGGCACTGCGCCGAACAGCTCTGCCATGTGCAGGACCAGATCATCCGCATGCTGTTTTCGGCGGCGACCCGGCACCTGTATCATTCACCGGTCCCGTCCAGCTCGGAACGGATGGCGGTAGTCGCCACCGGCGGCTACGGCCGCGGCCTGATGGCGCCGGAATCCGACATCGATCTGTTGTTCATCCTGCCCTACAAGCAGACCGCCTGGGGCGAGCAGGTCGCAGAGGTCATCCTGTACTGCCTGTGGGACATGGGGCTGAAGGTTGGCCACGCCACCCGCTCGGTCGACGAGTCGATCCGGCAGGCCCGCGGCGACATGACGATCCGCACCGGCATCCTCGAGGCGCGCTTCCTCACCGGCGACCAGGCGCTCTACGAAGAGCTGGTCACGCGGTTCGATACCGAAGTCGTGCAGGGCACCGCGTCCGAATTCGTCGCCGCCAAGCTCGCCGAGCGCGAGGAACGCCATCGCCGCGGCGGCCAGTCGCGCTATCTGGTCGAGCCCAACGTCAAGGACGGCAAGGGCGGCCTGCGCGACATGCACACGCTGTTCTGGATCGCGAAATACGTCTACCGCGTCCGCGACAGCAAGGAGCTGGTGGCGCGCGGCGTGTTCGATGCGCAGGAATACCGCACCTTCAAGCGCTGCGAGGACTTCCTGTGGTCGGTGCGCTGTAACATTCACTTCGTCACCAATCGCCCGGAAGAGCGATTGTCGTTCGACCTGCAGCGCGATATCGCCGTCCGGCTCGGCTACACCTCGCATCCCGGCATGCAGGACGTCGAGCGCTTCATGAAGCACTACTTCCTGATCGCCAAGCAGGTCGGCGACCTCACCGCGATCCTGTGCGCCAAGCTGGAAGACCAGCAGACCAAGCCGGTGCCGGCGCTGACCCGGATGATGGCCAAGCTGCGGCCCGATGCCGGCCGCCGCCGCGTGCCGGGCTCCGACGCCTTCATCATCGACAACAACCGCATCAACCTGGCGACGCCCGAAGTATTCCGCGAAGACCCGATCAACCTGATCCGGCTGTTTCGCCTGGCGCAGAAGAACAACCTCGCCTTCCATCCCGACGCGATGCGCACGGCGACGCGCTCGCTGCGGCTGATCAATGCCGAGATGCGCGAGAATCCCGAAGCCAACGCGCTATTCATGGAGATCCTGACCTCGGACAATGCCGAGACCGTGCTGCGGCGAATGAACGAGACCGGCGTGCTCGGCCATTTCATCCGTTCGTTCGGCCGCATCGTCTCGATGATGCAGTTCAACATGTATCACCACTACACCGTGGACGAGCACCTGTTGCGCTGCGTCGGAATCCTGCAGGAGATCGAGCGCGGCGGCAACGATGAGTTCGTCGTCGCCTCCGACCTGATGCGCAAGATCCAGCCCGAGCACCGCGCGGTGATCTACATCACGGTGCTGCTGCACGACGTCGCCAAGGGCCAGCCGGAGGATCATTCGATCGCCGGCGCCAAGGTGGCGCGGCGGCTGTGCCCGCGGCTCGGCTTCAATGCCGCCGATACCGAGCTTGTCGCCTGGCTGATCGAGGAACACCTGACGATGTCCACGGTGGCGCAGTCGCGCGACCTGTCGGACGCCAAGACGATCGAGAAGTTTGCCGCCGTGGTGCAGTCGGTCGAGCAGATGAAGCTGCTGACGATCCTCACCACCGCCGACATCCGCGGCGTCGGGCCCGGCGTCTGGAACGGCTGGAAGGCGCAGCTGATACGCACTTTGTATTACGAGACAGAGCCGGTGCTGACCGGCGGCTTCTCCGAGGTCAACCGCGCCCAGCGCATCGAGGTGGCGCAGCGCGAATTCCGCCACGCCTTCACCGAATGGCCGGAAGCCGAACTCAACAGCTACATCAGCAGGCACTACCCGGCCTACTGGCTCAAGGTCGAGCTGTCGCAAAAGATCCGCCACGCGCGGTTCCTGCGGGCGTCCGAGGAAGCCGGTCACAAGCTGGCGATCAATGTCGGCTTCGACGAGGCCCGCGGCGTCACCGAACTGACGATCCTCGCGGTCGACCACCCCTGGCTGCTGTCGATCATCGCCGGGGCCTGCGCCTCGGCCGGCGCCAACATCGTCGACGCGCAGATCTACACCACGACCGACGGCCGCGCGCTCGACACCATCGCGATATCCCGGGAGTACGACCGCGACGACGACGAGGCGCGCCGCGCCACAAGGATCGGCGACATGATAGAGGACGTGCTGGAAGGCAAGCTGCGGCTGCCGGAAACCGTCGCCAAGCGCGCCGCCCGCCGCGGCAAGCTGAAGCCGTTCGTGGTCGAGCCGGAAGTCACGCTGAACAACAACTGGTCGGACCGCTACACCGTGATCGAGGTCTCCGGCCTCGACCGGCCGGGCCTGTTGTACCAGCTCACCACCGCGATCTCGAAGCTCAACCTCAACATCGCCTCGGCGCATGTGGCGACCTTCGGCGAGCGCGCCCGCGACGTGTTCTACGTCACCGACCTCCTGGGCGCGCAGATCACCGCGCCGACGCGGCAGACCGCGATCAAGCGCGCGCTGATCCACCTGCTGGCGCATGGCGACGCCGCGGAGAGGCCGGCGGCGTAATACCAAACTGTCATTCCGGGGCGGGAGCTACCATTCAGTCCCCTTGGTGCCATTCCGGGGCGCGAGCAGCGCCAGCGGCGAGCGAACCCGGAATCCCGGGCTGGTAGATGAAGCATCCCGGGATTCCGGGTCTGCATCAGCCGGCTCCGCCGTCTGACGCATCCCGGAATGACAGCGGCAGATGGCGCGCTACAGTTCGATCAACTCGCGCTTTCACCCACGGTGATATACCGTACAAGCTACAGCGGGCTTGGGAGAGGCAACTATGCACATCGTCGGCAATATCCTGGTGGCGCTGGTGGCGGCGCTGCACGTCTACTTTCTGGTGCTGGAGATGTTTCTCTGGACCAGGCCCTACGGCCTGAAGACGTTCGGCAACACCTTGCAGAAGGCGCAGGATTCCGCGGTGCTGGCCGCCAACCAGGGGCTCTATAACGGCTTCCTCGCCGCCGGCCTGATCTGGGGCCTGCTGCACGCGGCCCCCGCCTTCGCCTTCCAGCTCAAGGTGTTCTTCCTGCTCTGCGTGATCGCGGCCGGCCTCTACGGCGCATACAGCGTCAGCCGCAAGATCCTGTTCGTGCAGGCCGTCCCGGCCGCGATCGCATTGATCGTGGTGTGGCTGGGGTAGTCACTTCCTTCCTTCTCCCCTTGTGGGAGAAGGTGGCGCCGACGAAGTCGACGTCGGATGAGGGGTAGTGACAGAGCTCGGAGCTACCCCTCACCCGTCCGCGCTGCGCGCGGCCACCCTCTCCCACAAGGGGAGAGGGAAGACGAGCGCCTTCGCGCGGACGACCACTGAGGCCTTTCCTCTCCTTGCCTTCCCCAATCCCCTGCGTCACACTCGCCTCAACGATGGCGCCAGCAATGGGACGACCGTCGACGGACACATATCAGGGAAGGCAACGACATGAGAGCTTCGGACTCCACTCCGTTTTTTCATCTGCTCGCCGCATCCGCGCTGACGCTTGCGCTGTCGGCCACGGCCGCTTCCGCCGAGCCGAAATACGACCCCGGCGCCTCCGGAACAGAGATCAAGATCGGCCAGACCGTGCCGTTCTCCGGCCCCGCCTCGGCCTATTCCTCGATCGGCAAGACCCAGGCCGCCTATTTCAAGATGATCAACGAGCAGGGCGGCATCAACGGCCGCAAGATCAACCTGATCCAGTATGACGACGCCTATTCGCCGCCGAAGGCGGTGGAGCAGGTCCGCAAGCTGGTGGAATCCGACGAGGTGCTGCTGACGTTCCAGATCGTCGGCACGCCGTCCAACGCTGCCGTGCAGAAATATCTCAACCAGAAGCAGGTGCCGCAACTGTTCGCCGCCACCGGCGCGACGCGCTTCTCGGACCCGAAGAACTTCCCCTGGACGATGGGCTATAACCCCAACTACCAGAGCGAGGGCCGCATCTACGGCAAGTACATCCTGAAGAACTACCCCAACGCAAAAATCGCTGTGCTCTGGCAGAACGACGACCTCGGCCGCGATTACCTCACCGGCATCAAGTCGGGGCTAGGCGACAAGGCCGCCAGCATGATCGCGTCGGACGCCTCCTACGAATTGTCCGACCCGACCATCGACTCGCAGATCGTCAAGCTGAAAACCTCCGGCGCCGACCTGCTGTTCTCAGCCTCGACGCCGAAGTTCGCGGCGCAGGCGATCAAGAAGGTCGCCGATCTCGGCTGGAAGCCCGTGCACATCGTCGACATCAACGCCACCTCGGTCGGCGCGGTGCTGGTGCCCGCCGGGCTGGAGAATTCCAAGGGCCTGATCTCGACCAATTACGGCAAGGACCCGCTCGACCCGCAGTGGAAGGACGACGCCGGCATGAAGCGCTACTTCGCCTTCATGGAGAAATACTATCCCGAGGGCGACAAGAACTCGAACTTCAACACCTATGGCTACGGCAACGCGCAGCTGATGGTGGAAGTGCTGAAGCGCTGCGGCGACGACCTGACCCGCGCCAACGTGATGAAGCAGGCAACGTCACTGTCCGGCTACACCAACGACCTTGGCCTGCCCGGCATGAGCTACTCGACCTCGCCGACGGATTACCGCGTCAACAAACAGCTGCAGATGCAGAAGTTCAACGGCGAGCGCTGGGAGCTGTTCGGGCCGATTATCGAGGATGATTCGGCGGGGTGAGGACGACGTAAGGCAACGTAGTAGGGCGGATGAGCGAAGCGTCATCCGCCCTACTATAAGCCGTTGCGATCAGCAAATTCGAAGTCGCAGACCAGATGCTCATAAAGTTTCTCGCGTCGCCAATTGCACCAACGGCACTGGAAAGTTTGGCTTCGAGGTTCCGACCCGCCACCAGGTCCATTCGCCCGCACCAAAGTTGGGAGCTTGATCGGAATTTCCAAGATACAAAGCGGTTATATTTTCACCCTTAAGGCTCAGTTTTCCAATCCACGTTCCGCGGTACCCACTAGAATTGATCTCATTCCACGTTCCGCTGACTATATTGTCTTTGCCTAATGAAGCCGTCACCTTCCAACGCTTGCCCTTATACTCATAAATCCCGAGCGCGCGATTACCCATGCTCCGCAAGGTGACTCGACAAACGTTCTCGTGTGGCCAATTTTTGCTATCAGCGTACCAAACACTGTGCCATTCCCCACCAAGACCGGATCCCGTTCCCACTTTTGTTTTCAGCTTAGCGAGAAAACGCAGCACCGAATCTTGAATGGCCTCCGTCAAGAGAGGAGCTACTGCCTTAAAACCAAACTGCAAGACAAACACCAGCGTTGGCATCAAGTGGGCGGTTGCGAAACCTACAATTAGCCAGAATAGCCATTCGACATAACCACTCATCAACGCATCCTTGAGTCATAATTTCGAAGATAGCGTAGCATTCACCGAACCGGCGCAGTGCTGCCTCCCTCTCAAAAGGGCAGGACTAACCGCTATCGGACGCTGCGCCTATGAACCATGACCTCTAAAGACGATCATCTAAATTGCGAAAATGTCTTGAGCAACTTCATCGTGGAATCATACTCAAGCTTATCGCCTTCAAAATCACACCTATAAAGACCTTGCAGATTGGAAGGTAGGATCACCCCACGCTCCACTAGCAAGATTACCTTTTTGCCGTAAAGAGCCATCGCGGCTCCTATTTCGATTAGTACATTATCGTTTAATTTTGTTAGTTCATTTCCGTCTTTATCGAGATACTTTCCTTCTGATCCCACGTGTATTACGCCTGCACTGCAGGACCGCATATCCTCAAAGACTTTCTCGGGAACGGGAATCGCAGTGGTCTCACGCTCAACTGACACAACAGGTTCAAAATTTCCGAAAGCCAGCAATTCTTTGATCTGCACAACGATCGATTTTTGCTTTCCAGGGAGATAAATACGCGAGCTGCCTTTGCTGCCATGAGCAGATTTTGCGAAGATAGATCAGGAACAACAGCGCGCTTGGTATCTTGAATTTCGCTCCCGATTTCTTGTGCTTCAAGAGAGTTTGGCTCCGGAAATTCCGGAGTAGCTGTTGGCGCAGGTACGCCTGGAGAATCTAGATTTATGAACGGCCCGGTTGGCGTCTCTCGAATAACGCCAGCGTAACGACCATTTTCTTTGATAATCTCCAAGGCGGCGCTTGTGCGATCGGCGGGCAAACCCATGGCCTTGATTACGTTTCCTGCGATAACGTCATTTGGGAACTTAGCTCGACGATATTTCTCAAAGAAGTCATGCAAGAGCTTCGGCTTCATTATTGCTTCCCGCCTTGCGGTAAGGTCTTCACCTTCTGCCTCTGGTGCTACCAGTCTCTTTCCAAGTGCAGTCAATCTCATTACGCTAGCGTTCCAACCACCGTCGATCAGTCCGTAAGCTAGCGCTGCGCCGGTTAATGCAGGCCAACCGCTGCTGGTTGGACTTATTCCCAGCGCAAGAGCAACATCCGGGGGCGAGCCTCCGTCTCCCGCAAAATTATCAACGATGGCAGACGCAATCTTCTGAGCCTGCTGAAGTGAGGTCAGTGGAAAATCGGATTGCTTATAGTAGTTTCTCTTTGCCACCCCCCGACTTGCGAGCGTCTTCTTCTGTGTAGCTACTTTTTTCTTAGCCATTTCTCCCCCAAAGCTGTTGGGAGACCGTAAAAGCTCCAACCAGTTCAATCAACGAAAGATTGCATATCAACGCATCCTAACTTGGCTCGCAATCTGCCGTTGACTCGGTCTGACATAAGACTATAATCTCCTCCATCCAGTTCATCGAGGGGCGCTTCTAGAGGCGTTCTGGGAGTGGAGTTGGATGCGGCGCCTGCGCGCGGGGTTCGCACCCTCGCGTCCGGGAGGCCGGGGGTCACCGTCCGGGCCTACTACGAGGCTCTGCCGCTTGCGGCTGGACGCGGATCGGGCGAAGGCTGGCGAAAGCTGGCCGGATCAGCGGACCCGATGGGACCGCACCTGATCCCGGAAGTAACGGTCCCCCGGACAGAAAAGCCGCGATGGCGCGCCGAGAGGCGACGCGGTCCGCGAGGCGGCCTTCGCATGCCGTCTTCGGCCCGCGACTTGATACCCGGTTGCGCCTGTCGGCGCGTCATTCCCCTCGGCCTTCGAGGGGCAAACCGGAAGGCCCGCTTTGCGCTCTGGCGCGAAACCGACGGCGCGTGCGCGCGGGGGATTTTCAGCGGGAGGATGTTGCAGGAACGACGCGGGAGAACCAACACACGCAACTGTCATCGCCCGCGAAAGCGGGCGCCCCAGTCAACGGCGGCAATGGTGATGGATCGCGGGTCTGCGTGTACCGGGTCCCCGCTCCGCGTGCGCCGAAGGCGCACCTGGCGGGGACGACATGCAGAGTGCCGGGCCCCGGATCTGCGAAGCGATACTGCGTATCGCATCGCGTCCGGGGAACGGCACAGCGTGCAATCTCTTCCATCTCTTCCGACTGCGTTCGCATCGCCATTCCCCGCAACCCTTTCGATCCCGTTAACCTCCGCTTAACGGCGCTTTAAACCGGCACCGGTAGGGTCGGGCAGCGAGCGGGCGTGGTGTGCGATGGCGAAGAAAAAAAGCGGGCGCAAGGAGCCGGTGTTCGGCGTGTCGGCTTCGCTGTCGGAGCTGCGCATGAAGCCGGACGATCGCGTCAGCGGCGGCGACGAAAAGCCCGCGCGCAAATCCGAAGGCGGCCCGCGGAAGGTACGCAAGAGCAGCCGCGCGCGCCGCCCGGGCCGGATCGGCGCGTTGTTCCGGAAACTTTTCTACTGGGGCGCGGTCGCCGGGTTGTGGGGCGCCATCGCAGTGGTGGGCCTCGTGGTCTATGTCGGCGCCCATCTGCCGCCGATCCAGTCGCTGGAAATTCCGAAGCGACCGCCGACCATCCAGATCGTCGCCATGGACGGCAGCGTGCTGACCACGCGCGGCGAACAGGCCGGCACCAATGTGGCGCTGAAAGACCTGCCGCCCTATCTGCCCAAGGCCTTCATCGCCATCGAGGATCGCCGGTTCTATTCGCATTACGGCGTCGATCCCTTGGGCATCGCCCGCGCCGCTGTGGCCAATATCCTGCATCGCGGCCTGTCGCAGGGCGGCT